>CALCSX010000258.1 GCA_937894165.1 uncultured Saprospiraceae bacterium
TTGAAATTGATGGATGATTTAAAGATTCTGGCTGATGAATTCCCAAGTGATAAGTTTGAGATAATCGGTGTAAATAACATTGACTCGAAAGAGAAAATGACCGCATTTTTAGATAGAAAGAAAGTAAAATACACAAATATTTACGACTGCAAAGATGCCATAGCGGACTATAAAATTAGTGCTTATCCGGCGCTGTATATTATAGATGAAGATGGAAAGATAATAGAAGCTATTGCGGGATGGTCTGATGGTTTGATTGAGGAATTGAGAGAGGTTTTGGAGACTGAATTAAAGTAAATTAAACATTTTTTTCAGGCTACTGCTAAAAATAAATACTACTTTTATCATTTACCAAAATACTTTAAATGTAATTCTACAAACTCCTTATCTGTTATTAACTTAATGTGGCTATTCAATTTTAATAATTGGTCTAAACTTGGAAGGCATAGAGATTTTCTCATTTCATCTACTACCTCTTTATTCAAATCAGGATTGAAGGGCCACCAAATAATTCCAACTTCCTTGTTGATAAAATAATCTAAAGTCCCATAGTTGGCATAAAAGGCATTTTCGAGTCCATTGATTTTTTTGTTTTCGCTGTAAATCTCAATTGTGTTTAACTCTTTTTTGTATTTAAATAATTTATTATCGCTAAAAGTAGATCGCTCCAATTGATATAAAAAGCTCTCATTATCCCAAAAATCACCATTTTCAATAGCCTCTTTTACATACGGAAACAAATATGATAATTGCTCAAACTCCATGTGTAAAAGTAAAGTCATAAGGTTTGAACTCGCTTCGGCTCCCAATTGATCATAGGTAGGGTATTTGTTGTTATTATATTTTATTAAGATCAATATGTTATCGAACGCTTGCAAACTAGCTGATTTAGAATCTCTACTATCAACATTTCCATCTGCTCGTAATTTCTGATCTATTTCAAGGAGAGAATCGATCTTGTTAATCATAAACATATCATTATTGACCTTTAACTGATCGCATATGAATTTATATTCCTCTTTTGAAATAAAATCATTGATGTATTGAATCTCCGGTATATCGAAACGCTTAAGAAAACCTGAATAAAAAGTGGAGTCTATCAAGCCTTTTGAGACTGTTAATTTTAATAAATGCTTTGAAAATTCAACATCTTTTACTTTCAATATTTTAGAAGCTGTGTTAAGTGTGTGACTTACATTCCCAAAACTACCATCCTTAAATACAGATCTATAAATGACGATAGCACTATCTACTTGCCCTGAACCATACATATCCTCTGCTTGGTAAAATGCTCTATACTTTTCACAAGTATTAGAACTATCAAAAAACAATTGGGAAAATAGAAAGAGCAAATGGAAATACATGAGAATAATTATTTAAAATTATTTAAAAAGAGTTAGGTTACCTCTTATGTTATTCAATATTTACAAATCTAAAAATTTCACTTAAAATACTCCTCCCCCTCCTCTAAAACTTTATATATCCTTCCATTAGTTAAGGCCTCCTCATGGTCTTTACCTAGTATATTTTCACTTCTTATAGCATACATACTTATAAGATTATTGAAAGTAAAATCTTTAGATTTTTCATAATAATATTCCGACAAACGCATCACATCAGCTAGCGGGAGGAGACCTAATTGCTTTCTATAATAATCAGATTTCGCTGTGAGTTCATCATCGCAAGTGTAAATGATATGGCCAACTTGATAGAAAACTGCATTTAATGGATTATTGCAACCCACTAGTACCTCATTAGTATGATGATCGAAATACCTTATAAAACCCGCAAAGTAGAAAGAATTGATGTCCCCATTAGCAAGCGCATCAAGCATGTATTGTTTAAATTCATCGCCCATAATTCTAAAAGCATGGACGATCAATATGGTGAAATCTGTACCTGAAATGAAAGTATCATTGTGCATTTTATATCCCTCTATTGAACGGGTATTGAAACCGACTTCCTCAATAATTTTCACCGTACTGTCCAATAATGCCATCTGGATAGTGTAGGTGGAATCATAACCCAAGTCGTTATGACGAATATATTGATCAACTTCTAATAATTTGCTAATTCTATTATTTTCAAAATATGTCACCTTATTGATATTTCGGGATTTAAATTCCTGCCATCGAGAGTTCGTATCCAATGGTTTGAATTTCTGACGGTTGAAAAATCTGACCGGAAAGCCTGTATGACAAAGTTCCATTGCCATATTTACAGA
>CALCSX010000259.1 GCA_937894165.1 uncultured Saprospiraceae bacterium
GGCCTAAAAAAATATTGAAATAATTGTAGCTTTTTCTTGGAAATGCACATAGAAGCTCGCAAAGGTAGGGCGCAAAGATCGCTAAGCGATGGGATCAAAGAATACATTTATATAGTTACATAAGAAATTTAATGGTTAATTTATTATGACTTTCAAATATAATAATTGTTTAGAATGACGACCTCTTTGCGCGCTTTGCGGTTCTCTGCGCACTTTGCGTACAAAAACAAATGCCGCAGGCATCCCCAAGCCGCTCTCAGCTCTGATTGTCTTGTCCTAAAATAGATTTACATTTTATTAAATTAAAACGTGATATAAATGAAAAAAAGTAAATTGATTTTTTTATGATTATAAAAATGCCAACTGAATTTACAATTGATATCTAAAAATGGTAATAGAGTCGTTTTGCCTTCTGCAATGCTGAGTTTTTACCTAAATCACTTGAAATGATCGCTCGAGATCGCCAAGTGATTGCACAAAAAAAAAATTGATTTATAAATGTGACCCTTAAAGCACCTTTGAAAATGATAACTGAAAGCCACTTAATTTATAAAAAATAATATAATTATTGACTTAATTCTCCTTCCATTAATGAAATTATTATTAAATTAAGGTATCGCAATAAATTTTTTAAAGATTTAAAAAATAATGACTGAAAATCAGATTTCACATAAAATAATTGGAACTGTTATTCAATTACATCAACATTTAGGACCAGGGCTCTTGGAGTCCATTTATCAAAAAGCATTAGTTTATGATTTAAGAGAGTGTGGGTTTGATGTAAAGGAGCAAGTTCCAATTCCATTTATATATAAAGAGATATTTCAAGATGTTGGTTTTAGAATCGACATATTAGTTCAGGATAAAGTAATAATTGAGTTAAAAACAGTCGAAAAAATAACTCCTGTTCATCATGCTCAGACATTATCATACTTGAGATTGTCAGGATTAAAACTTGGTCTTTTGATCAATTTTAACACCAAATTAGTAAAGGATGGTATAAAAAGAATAGTTAATGAATTATAGTATATTAACCGAATTGGCTCTGTAAATCTAATCAAGTTTCTAATTCTTCAAGTCCAAAAATAGATGCCGAAAACATGCATAATACGCAAAAGGATTGAGAACATAAACTTCACCCTACCCCAATCCCGGCCAGAAAGCATCCTCAAAATGCTCAATTTTCAAACCAAAATAACTATCCTCCGTCACTGACAGAATATCAAACCGGATCTCCCCCGCATATTTTTTCTCCTCAATATATCGGTTGGCCGCATCAATCATGAATCGTTGCTTCTTTTCTTTCACAAACTCAGCGGGGGAACCCCATGTCTCATCCCGCCTGTATTTGACTTCCGCAAAAACCAAAATTGGGCTTTTCCATGCTATAATATCAACCTCCGCTCTTCGCCACCGCCAGTTTCGCTCGACAATGAAATAATTATTCTTCTGTAAATAGTCACAGGCAAATTTTTCAGCCAACTTTCCCTTCTCATTGTGTTCAGCCATAAATTTTAAGTATTACAGATATATTTTCACCATTTTAATAATAAATTCTTTCAGAATTCCCTTTTTTATTATGCAATATGCTATGCTACTTTCACTTTAAGCGATTTAATATTGTCAATCCCTGCGCTTTTGTTATTTTTGTATTTCAAATTTAAGAAAATGTACAAACTTATAGAAAATTTTCCTGAACAGCTACAGCATGGCTTGGAACAATATAGAACTTCAGGAAATGCTTTGTCGAATAAAAATATCAATCATATCGTGATTTGCGGTATGGGTGGCTCCGGAGTAGGGGGGATGTTCGTAAAAAATTATTGCTCTGATCTTGTTTCCTTACCCATAACAGTTATCAGTGATTATTCACTGCCGTTGTGGGTAAATTCACATACGCTTGTTATTTGTTCTTCTTACTCGGGTCAAACCGAAGAGACACTGATCAACTATGATCAGGCGAGAGAGAAAGGTGCAATTGTAGCAGTAGTTTCCTCCGGTGGAAGTTTGATTGAAAAATCTACAAAAGATAATGTGTTCGTGAAACCATTACCCACCGGTTATTCCAGCCCAAGAGCTTGTCTAGGTTATTCTTTCTTCGCCTTGATGAGTGTATTGAAGGAGACCGGGGTTTTGCCTGATCAGGTTAATAATGAAGTGGAAGAAATGGTGGATTTTATCCGCTATGAACGAGAAAATATTGAGCAAAAAGGTAAAGCATTAGCGCCGTATTTGGTAAATCGAAAGCTCATCATTTATTCTTCCAATAAGTTTGAGTCAGCAGCTTTAAGATTCAAGCAGCAAATAAATGAGAATTCTAAATCTTTAGGCTGGGTATCCCTTTTTCCGGAGATGAATCACAATGAATTGGTTGGTTGGTCTACGCAGAATAATGATATAGTGGCGCTTATGTTGCGCTCGCCTTTAGATTTAGAAAGAAATAAGATCAGGATGGATATTTGTAAGGAGATTTTTGGTCATTTTGCTCATCTTATTGAGGTGAAGGCAAGGGGTGCAAGCTATCTTATGCAATTATTTTATTTTGTGCATATGTTGGACTGGAGTTCTTACTATTTGGCACAGGAGAAGGGTGTGGATGTGGTTTCTATTGCCAGTATTAATTTTCTGAAGAATGAATTGTCTCGAAATTAAATCAATTAATATTAAAATTATATAATATATGTTAGATTCAAAAAATGCATTAGTAACAGGTGGCTCAAGAGGTATCGGTGCTGCTATTGTGGAAAAATTTGCCTCCTTGGGAGCAAATGTGGCTTTTACCTATCTTTCATCAGCCGAAAAAGCAAATAAATTGGCATCTGATCTGTCTGAGAAATACAGCACCAAGGTTACAGCTATCCAATCTGATGCATCTTCATACGATCAAGCCGGGGAATTGATTGCAAAGGTGCTTCAAGAGTTTGGAACCATCGATATTTTGATCAATAATGCAGGAATCACACGAGACAATCTAATGCTTAGAATGTCTGAAGAGCAATGGGATGAAGTATTAAGAACCAATCTTAAGTCCGTTTTTAATTTGACCAAACATGCTATGAAACCCATGTTGAAGAACAGAAAAGGTTCGATTATCAATCTGGGCTCTGTAGTTGGCGTTTTTGGCAATGCGGGTCAGGCGAATTACGCTGCATCCAAGGCGGGAGTGATAGGCTTTTCGAAATCCATTGCCAAAGAAGTGGGTTCTAGAGGTATTCGTTGCAATGTTATCACTCCGGGTTTCATCGAAACGGAAATGACGGATAGCCTTCCTGAAGAGACCAAGGCAAGTTTTCTCGACGGAATTCCATTAAAAAGGTTGGGCCAAGGAGAGGAAGTAGCTGAGCTTTGTGCATTTTTATCAGCTGATCATTCTTCTTATATTACAGGGCAGGTTATTAGTATTTGCGGGGGATTGAATATGTAATCGCTGCAAGAAAACTCCAAATACTGCGTTACTCTCGAATTTGAATCAGTCATTTATCTCTTATAAACTCCTTAGATTCAAATTCTTCGAAAGCCTTGTCTTTGAAGTTTTCTAATCAGCTAGATTAAATTGGAGTGTTCCAAGCGAGCAATATTCACTATACTAATTGTAATAATTAATTCGATTATAAATTAAAAAGATTTATAATCAAATTTCCTAAATCAAAATTTGTGATTCTGATTATGAAAATAGTATCCTGACTTCATGATTTTTTCAGATCGACAGACTATAGTTATAGTTTAGTTAAAATTATTGTAAATCTATTATTTCTTGAAATTTAGGGGTAATTTACAATGTTATTGAAGCTTAAATTACTCTTATATTCAGTTTTCAAGCAATATCCCACCTTAAATTTCTAAATTATGAAAATCAAGGTTACTCTCATAACCATTCTTTTGTTCAATTTCTTCAATCTTAGTGCCCAAAATTATACTTTAGAAGTAAGCACGGAGGATTATATTTCCCCTGAAGAATTTACATCACTTTGTGAAGCAGGTGAAATTATTGAAGGAATTACCTTAGATTTTGGGTTTGAATTCCCCTATTTCGGAAAAAAATATACAAATATTGAGGCTATAAAGAGTTCTGATTATTTCATTGATACTTCTCCTGAAAATAGTACCGAAGGGTTCTTTGATGTTTCCTTAAATAGTGAAGCTTGGGCTGAATTGGGGTGGTTTATGGGAGAATGTATTTCAGATTGGAGGTATTTTCATACAGAAAAGGAAGAGGGAACCAAGTGTTTGAATTTTGAATGGTATGAATTTGGTTATTTTCCGGAACTCTCGCTTTCACCATTTACTCCCAACCACAGTTTTAATTTTCAAACCAGATTTTGCGAGGACGGAGAAATTAGTGTGCTCTTTGGTGAAGCAGATTATGAAATGATGTCAAAATTCAAGCAAGGACAAGGATTTGAAGTATTCCCGGGTGAGTGGCAAGGCTCTATAACAGAACTTTTAATGCCATTTGATGAAGATGTATACTTTGGGATCGCCGGAACTCCGGATAGTATTTTTTTATACGATAATACATCAGAGGAGTTTTATGATATGCCTTATTGGCCGCATCCGGGCACTAGAGTTTCTTTTTTTCCCAACGTAGATACTAGATTGGATAATAAAAAACCCAATGTAGCAGAACTTAAGATATTTCCCAATCCAGTAACTGATAGATTTTTCATAGAAATTCCGGAAGATTCAGATTTTGCAAATACAAAGATGAATTTTAAACTTGTAGCTGCCGATGGAAGAGTCTTTAGGGATGGTGTGGTAAACGGAAACTCGAAGAGTGAAGTAAGTGCTCAGAATTTGCCCTCAGGTTTTTATTCAGTTCTCCTAAGCAGTGAGGATAATACCATTTTATATACAGGAAAATTTATAAAATTGTAATACTTGATTTTTTTACTCTTTTAGTCTTTTTTGCATTAAAACTTAAATTATGAAATCCCCCTCATTTTTGAATTCAGCTAAAATTATTTATTTTAGTCTAATGGTCATGTCATTTTTGCTTACAGCAATTGTCAACGCCCAAGACACCCCCATCGAAAATAAAAAAAGAGTTGAAATCGGTGTTCTTACAGGATATGGTCTTTATTCCACTCAATTAAATAATTTTTCAGGAGATACGGATGTGTTAGAGTATTCCACACAAAAAGGAGCCACCGGCACAAGATATTTCACTTTGGAGGCGACGTTACCCATTCATCAAAATTTTTTCTTGTTTAGTACCCTTTCGTATTCCGATGTGGACTTTGGCTATGAATATCTTTATAATAATCAAATGACGATTTTCGGATCGGATCCCTTGCGAAGTGCTGGAGGTTTTTCAGTTAGTGGATTGTTTCCTCAAGTGGGATTTTCTGTTGCTCATGGTTTAACGAAAAAGACACGATTAGCACTGAAATTCGGGGTAGGTTTATCTATTCTAACTAATACTGATCATAATTGGGCTGTAGGCAATACTTTTTTGAATGGAAGGCTTCTGGAAGGGGATGAGATTTATGAAAAATCGGATCCGGATAATTTTCACAACCGCCCCTTCACAAGTATAGGCTTAGAATATGTTTTTATTTCCTCTTCGAATGTTTACCTGAAAGCCCATCTAGTTTATAATCAATCTTATGGGAATAGTGTCAGCCGCATGGAAGCCGGGAATTATGTTGCAGCTACAGAGGAAAGTAATTCTGTGACTTTTGGTCTGGGATATAGAAAAGTGATAGCTCAGATAGGGATTGGCTATGCTTTTTAGTGGTGTAATTAGTCTCTAGTCCGAACCCAAACCCATGAACCCTCAGAATCCCGGTAGCTGAGTCGAAGCCCAGGAATAGATCGGCTTACAAGATTTTAATTTTCCAGACGGTGTGTCGACTCAACGACCTCTTTTTATTGATAACTAAAGCATTTTAATATTCTACAGTCGGCGTTTCGACTACGCTCAACGACCTCGTTTTTTTTAACCTAAGCGTCAAATCATAAAAAACGGCCTCCAAAGCCAAGAACATTGACAACCCAGAACTCAGAACCCCGAACTCAGAACCCCAAAACTCAGAACTCAGAACACAGAACCTTTTACTTCCAAATAATCACCTCATCTTCTCCCTTCCTAGTAAGCTCCGGTACCACCGCGCCCTCCGCAGGATAGCCGACCGGAATGAGGAGAAATGCCCTTTCATTATCCGGCCTTTCCATTATCTTTTCCAAGAAATTCATTGGACTGGGCGTATGAGTCAAGCTTGCCAAACCTGCATTGTGTATGGCAGTGAGTAGAAAACCACTCGCAATGCCCACAGATTCATTGACGTAATAATTTTTCAGTTTTTCGCCCTCATTCCCATAATCGAAAGCTTTTTTGAAGACAATAATTAACCATGGGGCATCTTCTAAAAATGGTTTTTCCCAATTTGTGTCGAATTTTTCTAAATCCTTCAACCACTCCTCCGACATTCTTCCATGATAATTGGTGTATTCTTCCTTTTCTGCGGCTCCCCGAATTTTCTTTTTTAAGGTTGAATCACTCACTGCCGCAAAGATCCAGGGTTGTTTATGTGCGCCGGAAGGGGCGGAGGACGCTGACATCAAAATGTTTCTCATAACTTCTCTGGAAACCGGCCGATCGGAAAAATGACGTAATGACCTTCTGGTGGAAAGGAAGTTCAGATAGTACTCTGATGCCTTTAAAGATTGTTCTGCACTCAATTCGTTTCCGATATAGGGGACAAATGCCTGTTTTTTATAGGTCATGGATCGATATTTTTGAGTTCAATCGAACTTGAGTTTCGTAATTTTTAATTCGTAATTAATAATTGATCTACAAATCCCCCAACTGAGGACGAATTACAATTTCCTCCACCACTGCCGACTTAGATAATTGTGTACAATTAAATACCACCTCCGCTATATCCTCGGCCTCCATCAATCTGCTGTGAGGCAAATCCACTCCCACCCACGACGCTGACCAGGTCGCTCCCGGTAAAATAGCCGTCACTTTGATGCCCGTAGCTTTCAACTCCTGTCGAAGACATTTGCTCATGCCCAATAAGGCAAATTTGCTGATGGCATAAGACCCTCCATTTTCATAGGCGGTAATGCTGGCTATGGAGCACATATTGATGATATGTCCGGAATTTCTCGCTTTCATTTGCGGCAACTGATTTCTAACGAGATGATAAGCACTGTACAAATTTGTTTCTATCATTGTTTCCAGATTGCCGGTCTCCTCCTCCGCGATGCTTCCAGGAAAAAACACTCCCGCATTGTTCAAAAGGACATCCACCGTACCGAATTCCGCCAAAACATCATTGCCAAATCGCTCAATTTCCTCCTTTTTGCTCACATCACATACTGAAGTGAAAACTTTTATATTTTGATTAACTTCTTGCAATTTTTTACCCGCCTCTTCTAAATCCATTGCATTTCTACTACAAATTGCAACATTATAATTATTTCTTGCAAATATGGATGCACAGGCAAAACCTATACCTTTAGTACCTCCTGTGATTATTATCGATGACATCTTTTTATTTTTTCCCTAAATCTAAAAAAATATTTCAACCTTTATGTATTATTAAATCGTTATTAGTGTTATCGTTATTGTAACTACTCTGGTAGATGCTTTCAAAAGATAAAAATGAGTTATTTTTCGTCAGACGAGACTACTTTTTTTGTTAATAGCAGCGCTATTGACACGAAAAGAGACGAAGTATCACGGAAAATAAACATTTT
>CALCSX010000260.1 GCA_937894165.1 uncultured Saprospiraceae bacterium
GGACAAGGAGTCATTAACTGTTTTAGACTTTGTTGGCAATTCAAGACCTGAATACAATTTTGAGAATAAATTCCGAGCTTTAATTGGAAAAACTGCTACAACAGTAAAAAAGGAAATCGAAGATAATTTTCCGCATTTACCCTTGGGTTGCTCAATAATATTGGAGAAAAAAGCCAAGCAAATTATTCTCGATAATATAACTTCTGCGACATCTCTAAACAGAAATCAATTAATTCAAAAAATTCAAAATTTTCAGCATGAGACTAGCTTGCCTTTGAATTTGAGAAATTTTACAACTTTTTACAATATCCCACTTCAATTAATTTATAAAAGAGGTGGATGGAAAAGACTCTGTCAGGCTGCGGGGAGGCATAAAGCGTTTCCTAACACTTATGAAAATCAAATTATTTCTGCCATTTCCAAAAAATGGATGGCTTGCAATTCACTAAGTTATTTTAAATTTATTTTAAACCTGGCTAGAAAAGACTTTCAGGTATCGGTAGATGATTTTAATGAGAAGGAAAAGCAAATGCTTTTAATGTTGCATTATGATGTGTGGCAAAATGCAGGAGGATTCGATTCATTAGAATTTAGTATTCGCGAAATTGGTCAAAATGAGGTATTAGTTGATGAAATTATTGAAGTTTTAGAATTGTTAATTGATAAAATTGATTTTAAAGAGCTTGACATTAATTTGCCTTATCAACACCCTCTAAAGATTCATTCCAGGTACACCAGAGATCAGATTTTGGCGGCATTTCACTTCAGCACCTTTGAAAAAAAATCCTCAAGTAGAGAAGGGGTAGCGGAAAGCCATGCGCTAAATACAGAATTACTGTTTATCAACCTTATCAAATCTGAGGAGAACTTTTCACCGACTACAATGTATGATGACTATGCTATCAATGAGACATTATTTCACTGGCAAAGTCAGAATGCTGCAGGTCCTGAAACACCAAAAGGTATTTCCTATATTCAACATCACGAACGTAACAAACGAATTTTGCTTTTTGTAAGGGAGAAGAATAAAGATGAATATGGAAATACGATGGGATATGTGTTTGTAGGAGAGGGGCAACTCAAAGATCATTATGGCGCAAAACCAATGAACATAAAATGGGAACTAAATGAACCCCTACCGCATTATTTATGGAAGGATGCTGCTAAATTGAGAGTTGGGTAAGGAAATGAAATCTTAAGTTAATATTTTGAAATAATCTTACATTATGAATTCAATCAAAACCATTAATACAGAATATCTTAGATCATCAAGAACAATTGATACTGTATTAGTTACCCATTTGAATACGGAAAAAGTTTTTTTCGTGTATAATTATGAAGGAATTTCATTTAGACTTTTTACTTCTCATGTGAACTTGATTAATTTCTTTGCTGATGATTTTACAGAAGGTGATTTCCATTTTGAAGATGAAGAAGAATTAGATTTATTCTTATCAAATGTCGATTTGCAGAGCATAAATTAAAAAATAGTAATTAAATATCACCCCCATGACCATCACTCTCCACCACCAAACCTTCCCAATTCGAGAAATAGAATTCGATTTCGGCAATAGAAACATCAGCACAGATGATTTGAATGAAATGATCATGTACGAGACAGGAAATTATACCTCAGAAGAAGCGAGAATGGTAGATGAGGAAATATTTTATTATGTGGGGTTGGAGGAGATTGAATTGGATGAGGCGGTGTTGAGGGAGAGGATATTGGGGGAGATTGAATAATCACCTAGGATATTTTAGTCCTTTGTTTTCGGTTGTAAATATCAAAATCGTGAATTCTCAAATTGAAACCCATGAGAGAAAGAAAAAAATTACGTCTTCAAGGATATGATTATTCTTCCGACAACCTATATTATGTAACATCTTGCACCCAAAACAGGATTCATCATTTTGGTGAAATAGAAAATAAAAAAATGATCTTGAATGCAAATGGTGAAATCGCTCTACGGCAATGGATTTGGCTAACAGAACAATACAAATATGCCATTTCACACGCATTTGTAGTAATGCCAAATCATATTCATGCGATTTTGGAAATAAATGGGAATGTAGGGAACGGTCGCGACCGTTCCCTACAACCAAAAATAAAATCTCTTTCAGAATTAATGGGCGCCTATAAAACTACCACGTCAAAACAGATACATTTAATGGGAAATGGTGATTTTTTAGGGCAAAAATCGTTTCATGATCACATCATAAGGGATTATTCTTCCTATTTAAGAATCAGGGATTATATAATAGATAATCCCGAACGCTGGGAAGAAGATCCTATGAATAATTCGTAAATTTCCAATGCTATTCAACCTCCAAAATTTCACTATTTTCAATCTACTCAACTTCTTTGAAAAAAATAATCCTTGAACACCTCCCTTAGTCGTTGATTATGAATATTTAATCGAATTTGTAATTCCATTTATATTTTAATTCTTATTTTTAATAGATGGATTATAGCCTCCTACCTCACCTTAAAACATTAAAAACCAATCCGATGAAAAAATATTTCCTCCTCTTCCTCTTGGCTCATTTTTCGCTCCTCTCATTCGCTCAAGATAATAGAAGCGATCAATTCGACAGCCTTTTCACCTCCTTGCACACTAAAAATTCATTCAATGGAAATGTGCTGATCGCCGAAGAAGGAAAGGTGATTTTCGAAAAAAGTTACGGCTATGCCAATGAAGAGACGAAGCAAAAGCTAAATTCAGAATCCATTTTTGAACTAGCGTCCGTATCGAAACAATTCACTGCAATGGCCATTTTGCTATTGCAGAAACAGGGAAAGCTGAATTTCGATGATGATATGACCAAATTTCTGCCCGAAATGAGTCATTACGAAGGCATTACGATCAGGAATTTAGTGCATCACACAGGAGGGCTGCCGGATTATATGGAAATTTTTGAAGAGCATTGGGACAAGTCCAAGTTTGTGGTGAATGTGGATATTGTCAATGAATTTGCACGGCTCAAGCCGGCAATAATTTTCAAGCCAAATGAGAAGTTTGAATACAGCAATACCGGTTATTCTCTTTTGGGATTGATTATTGAGCGAGCTTCGGGACAGTCTTTCGAGGATTATTTAAAAGAAAACATCTTCAAGCCGCTGAAAATGGACAAAACCTTCGTTTACAGAAGCAGATACAAACCGCAAGTGGTAGAAAACTATGCTTTGGGCTATGTGACGGACAGTTTAGGCAGGAAAGTGTTGACGGATAGTTTTGGGAAAGATTTTTACACTTACTACTTGGACGGAATTGTGGGTGACGGAATGGTGAATTCAACGACAGCGGATTTACTGAATGGGACAGGGCATTGTACACAAATGAGTTCATTGATGAAATGGACAGGGAATTAATTTTCACACCGGGCACGACTTCCGATGGTGACCTTACCAAATATGGCTTCGGTTGGATCATTCTTGAATTGGAAGATTATGGCAAAATAGTGACCCACTCCGGCAGTTGGGCAGGATATCTGACATCAATCGATCGTCATTTAACAAATGATAAAACGATAATTATCCTGCAAAATAATGCCATGCCTCAAACCAGAATCCCTAATAAAGAAGTGGCAAGAATTCTTTATAATTTGCCCTTGATTATAGATAAAAAATTGGAATTATCCACAGAGGAATTAGATAAATATCTGGGGGTTTATTCCAATCCTGATTTTCCTTTGAAAATCACTATTCTCAAGGATCAAAATACATTAAAAGCGCACGCTACCGGGCAAAGTGAAATTCCTTTGGATGCTTTTGAAAATCATACTTTTAAATTTGATCCCGCAGATATAAAATTGGTATTCAAAGTCGAGGAAAATAGTATGGAGCTGACGCAAGGGGGGATGAATCTGGTGTTTAAAAAGGAGTGAAAATAGAAATAATCTAAAAGCATTATCAAATTCACTACCGAAATTTTAAAAATATATTTTAATTTCTAATTTTTATAAATAAGCTGTAAATTATAAACTGTATTTTAGCCGTGGAAAAAGCATAGTCACAGATGTTTTTCCTTTAAATAATTCATTTACAGCAGAAAACATGGGAATTCTTCGAAAATTATACTATTTTATCAATCCTGAAATGAGGTTGTGGATTAGGAAAATATACTACCTGCCTCATACTATATTTTCGAAAAATTCTGAATTAGTGCCTCCTAAGTCTTTGATTTACACCGGTAGCGGAGACTTTCTTAAGCAGGGCAAGGAGTGGAAGGATTTTTTTCAGGAACAGGGGCTCAAACCTGAACACAGTTTTTTAGACATCGGAAGTGGTATAGGTAGGATTGCACTGGGACTTGTAAATTTTTTGAAAGGTGACTACAAGGGTTTTGAAGCGATGGAAATCGGTGCTAAATGGTGTCAGAAAAATATTAGTCCCAAATTTCCGAATTTTGAATTCAAATTTGTTGATTTACACAATGATCTTTACAATAGCGATGGGATTAATGCCGCGGAATACAAATTTGACTATCCTGATGAGTTTTTTGATTTTGCCTGTGCCATTTCTGTATTTACACACATGATTGATACTGAGGTAGATAACTATCTTCAAGAAACAGCCAAGGTTATGAAGCCCGGAGGCAGATTAGTCGCGACTTTTTTCACAACAGATTCGAATAATAATACTCCTCAGACGGGCTTCCGTTTCGATTATGAATATCCCAACTATTTCTTGATGGATAAAAAGGTGAAAGGAGCGAATGTGTGTTTTAAAAGGGCTTATTTATTGGATATTATTGAAAAAGCGGATTTTGACATTGCCGGGGAGGTGAGGGGAAGTTGGAGTGGTAGTCCTTTATTGTCACCCGTAGCATTTCAGGATGTATTGGTGTTGCAAAGGAGATGAGATTAAGTAAATTTGATTTTACTTTACAATTTTTTGTTACTTTGCATATTAATTGTTGTATTTGAGAAACATTCTCCCTTAAATAGGGAGTGAAATATCAGCTGGAATCGGACAATTTGGAAAAATTATTTCGTAAATTTCTAAAATTGCTCCAATATGAAAAATACATTACTAAGCTTAGCAATCCTTCTTACGGTTTGCTCTGTTTCTAATGCTCAATTCGAGCTAGGTTTGGTGAGCAGTCCCTCTATATCTACCATTTCTTCTACGAATGAAAAATTTAAAGATCAGGACTTCTCGAATTCTTATACTTATCCTCTCAATTTTGGACTTCGTGCAAATTACAAATTCGATAGATTTATATTATCGACCGGGATTTTACACCTGACTCAAGGTCGGAAATATGAAATAGAAAAGACGAGTCCTATTCAGCCTGAAGGTACTGGAGATTATTATGATGTTTTTATTCGGGCAAGAAAGTTGGTGATACCGATAAATCTGGATTTTATGTTCCTGAAAACATCTAAATCGATATTTTTTGGAGGATTTGGTTTATATATTGGCCATATTTATTCGCAGGAGCTTGAAAACACTGTATTTCCAAAGGACTGGAAATCTAATCCGGATATTACTTACAGAGAACCGGTAGGCCGATACCATTCAGTTAGAATGTTTGAAGACTTTTACGCAGGATTCAATTTCGGATTAGGCTGGAGGTATGAAATTACAGATTCATTATATTTCCAACTTCGACCCAACTTATTGTACATGCTAGAAAATCCGGCACCTTACAGTTTAGACGACAATAGATTGCTATCATTTAATTTAGATATTGGAGTGTTTTATAGGCTGGGAGATGAATTTGAATAGGGCATCCGCTGCCCGCCCTTAATACATTTAATACTATTTTAATAAATCAAGTTGGACGGACATCGCCGGGCTATCCATGACTCCGCTTCGCTTCGGTGCTATCGCACTGTCTCCTGAAGTCGACATCATTCCTATCCCTGATGCGGGTGTAAAAACTATAAACTTACTTGTAATCAATGAACGTCTACAATGACAACCAAGCAGATAGTATGGATTTTAATTTTTATTCTTTATATTATTTTTACATTTAATAGTTGCTTTAAGCTTTAAATAAAGATAAATTAGCTGGATTTATTAAATTCTTGATTTCAAAAAATTAAAACTTTCCATCATGGTAAAACTCGGCTACACAATTCTTTATGTCTCAGATGTTAATAAATCTATAGAATTCTACGAAAACACTTTCGGTTTTTCAAGGAAATTTGTCAGCCCGGAAGGAGACTATGGAGAGTTGGATACGGGACAAACTACGCTTTCATTTGCCTCCCTTAGTCTGGCGCAGTCCAACCTGAAAGACGGATTTATAGAAAGCGACCTCAGCGCAAAACCCTTTGCCATTGAACTGGGAATGGTAACAGATCAGGTTAATGAAATAGTAGCGCTTGCACAGAAGAATGGTGCGACACTGCTAGAGGAAGCCAAAGTAAAACCCTGGGGACAGACCGTTGCCTACATTAGAGATTTGGATGGTTTTTTGATTGAAATATGTACACCGGTCGGCTAATTATTTAATTTTCACTATCTTACATTTGTCTACAATCTTGATAATTAAACTTACGCTATGGAAATTGTAAAATTTTTAGTGTTTTTAACTGTCTTCACGTGAATCCCAAAACATCAGAACCAAGACCTTATCTATCGTCTTGATGGCTCGACAATATATCCTTCCGATTTGGATAAAAGGGTGCAAAATCTTATAGATGCAGCCTCCGTTACTGGTCTGACGGTTACAATCTTCAATCACGATACTGTTAAATATCAAAAAGCATTTGGATATTCAAATATCAACACAGAGGATAGTCTTCAGCTTTCACATGTTTTTGATGGTTTATCTTTAACAAAGGCAGTTTTTGGT
>CALCSX010000261.1 GCA_937894165.1 uncultured Saprospiraceae bacterium
TATCTCGTATAATTACTTCTAAATTCGGATCTGTGAAGCCATATTCGCTACGCAATATTTCATTATAATCGTCAATTATTTTTTCAAAATTCCCTTCATTTCCGCTCTCAAATCCTATCACAGCTACACTTTCTCTCGGAATTGCATTGCGCAGCCCTCCCCCGTCAATGCTTGCAATTCGAACCGACATCCGGGTCTGAAGTGCATACAACAATCTGTTCATCAACTTATTCGCATTTCCCTTGCCCAAGTGAATGTCCATCCCTGAATGTCCACCCGACAGACCTTTCAGCTTTATTTCCTTCAAAATAAAATCTTTCGTGAGATACACTTCCTCATATTCCACCGTAGCCGTCACATCAATCCCTCCCGCACAGCCGACAGTCAGTTCTCTGTCATCCTCCGTATCAAGGTTGAGCAGAATTTTCCCTTCCAGAAATCCCGGCTTCAATCCCAAAGCTCCCGTCATGCCCGTCTCTTCATCAATTGTAAATAAAGCTTCCAAAGGTGGATGGGCGATATCTTTTGATTCTAGTATCGCCATAATCGATGCGACCCCCAATCCATTATCAGCACCCAAGGTTGTTCCTCTCGCCTTCACCCAATCGCCTTCGACAAACATATCAATCCCTTGCGTATCAAAATCAAACTCCGTCTCGGCATTCTTTTGGTGAACCATATCGAGATGGCTCTGCAATACAACAGTGGTTTTATTTTCCATGCCCTCCGTCCCGGGCTTTTTTATCAATACATTGCCTACCTCGTCAACCACAGTCGCCAAACCCAAGTTCTCTCCAAATTTCTTGATAAAGGCGATAACGCGCTCCTCTTTCTTTGATGGTCGGGGAACAGCATTAAGGGCTGCAAAATTTTTCCATAGGGCTTGGGGTTGAAGATTTGAGATGGACATAATTGTTTTTTTATAATGAAATACCGATTGTTCGATATTTCCTTGGATTCAAAATTTATATGAATATACCACATAAATTTGGACCTCCCAAAAAACTATACTTCGAAATGAAAAGATTTACAAAATGAAAGAGTCAGATTGCAGGAGTAGTTTTTTGATTCTAAAGCCTAGCTTTTTGCCTTCAAAGTTCTCACCGTAACATTTCACTATAATTCCGATCTCCATAAATTAGGCTGAATAGGAATAAAATTTTAATTTCACCATTCAAAAAAAATAGTAGTTACAAAAAATAATACACAATGGAAGTTAAGGACTCAAACGGGAATTTATTAGCTGAAGGCGATGCTGTGACCGTGATCAAAGATCTGAAAGTGAGAGGATCTTCGACAGTAATTAAGCGAGGTACTAAGGTCAAAAACATCAGATTGACAGAGGATGAAGAAGAGGTGGAAGGCAAGGTGGGGGGAACAGTCATCGTGTTGAAAGCTTGTTTTTTGAAGAAAGCGTAGAGCACTCCCGCCCGCTGAATATTCTAAAAAAATACAATTTTAAACCTAAATTATTTTTATAATTTCCATCGGAAGCGTAGTCGTCCCCTCTAGGGGAGAATACCAATAAAATTTGGAATTGCCTTTAATCTTATCAGAGATTTAATCCATAGCATCGTTGCAAATACTCTCAATGGCTTATGCCGTGTATCCGTTTTGCGCCTTGCAATGAATGAAATCTCAAGATAATTCTTTTGAAATTCCAAAATTTAATTGGTATGTGGGGCGCGGGCGAGCTATTAACAGTAAAATCCATCTGTTAAATAGTATTGTTCATCGATAAGCAGTATTCAATGCCATTTATTTCGCTTTTTTATGAATAAACTCATTTGCTGACCGGATTATCGCTGACAATTGAAAATTTAAAACATATTATTAATAATTATAATTTAAAATACTTTATTTTTACCAAATAAACCAGAAATATGGCAAAAATTAAGGTGGCAGTAATTTTCGGAGGTCCCTC
>CALCSX010000262.1 GCA_937894165.1 uncultured Saprospiraceae bacterium
GTGTTCGACCGCCTATTTATGCGGAGGTTCCCAGATCAACCTCAAAAACGAGCTAAATCTTTGGTTCTCCCTCACCACAGGAATGCCGGTTACAATCCCAACTAACAAATTATCCGCCAAAGCCACCCTCATCTGTGGCCTTATGGTCATATCAAAATCCCCAGTGGCGAATTCCTTATTAAACTCAACACCTATAAAGTTTCTCGTGCCGGGGATCATATAATGGAAATTACTGTTCACTTGCCAAACAGTGGTTAATCTTTGATCCGAAAAATGCTGAAGAAATTGAGGACCTGCATAAACCAAAGTATGATAATTGCTTCCCCAGCGCTTGGCAGCTATAAAAAATGGACTGAAAACATTCCCCTCATAAAAACTTTCCTTTCCATAATTTTTAAATGAAGTAAGCTCGAATTCATGCAAATAGCCTATCGCCATGCTCGTCTTCATCTTATCTGACACCAAAAAAGTGTATTGAGCTGCTAATTTTAGACTATTAAGCCTGCTCGATGGAGTTTCAGTTCCATCCTCAGTTCTATAATAAAATGCAAATGGGAGCTCAACTTCTAATCCCAAACGATCCATTGGAGCCCATTCATATTCGATTAAAGCTTCGTATTCATCAAAGTTACGTTTGTCAATGAGCCCCAATCCTACGTTCCATTCTTTCTCGCCTTTTCTGGCACCCAAATCGCGAATCAAGTCAATATATAATGGTTCCGCATGTAAAATTTTTAGAGGTGCTCTATCAGCCTCTGTTTCTGCTAAATAAACACTGTCAAGTTCTTCATGTAGGTTTTCTTGGGCGTTGACAGAAAATGAAAAAATTGTAAATATTATCAATAAAGAATGTAAAACGTAGTTTTTCATAGCATCTAAAATAAATCGTAAGTTTCTAATTGTGAAATAAATCCTTAACAGGGATTTTTAACTCAATTTTTGTTTTCAGAGTTCAAAGGAAAGAAAAAAATCTTACAAAAGGATTTTTGTGGCTTTCTCCTTTTGGAATTAACATCTATGAGGTGGTTTATTACAATTAATTTACAACGTTGATGTATTCGACCCACTCCGGGGTCGGAAGAAGATTATGTCGTTTTTTCTAACATAGTGCGACCTCTCTGAGGTCGGGATTTTGGTGGGTTAGGTGCATAATAGATATGGGCGAAAAATCTTTCCCGCAGCTGGTATGGGAGAAAAATCTTTCGCCCCATCAATTATCATCATATAATCATATCATCAATAAAATGGCCGCCCGCATTGCTGGCGCAAGTTTCTAATTTATGCCTAAAAGGTTTGGACGAAAAACCTTTCTCACTGCTGGCGCAAGTTTCTAACTTGTGCCTAATAGGTGCGAAAAACCTTTCGCCCAAGCAATTCTCATCATATCATCATATCATCATATCATCATATCATAATCTCACCTTCTCGCTACAAAAAAATCCCTCATCATCCTCGCACAAACCTCATTTTTGATACCAAATTCCACCTTCGTTCTAGGATGCAGCATCGCTTTTCCGAAGCGCATAAATCCATTCTTCTCGTCCTCGGCCCCGTACACCAGTCTCCCCAACTGCGCCCATTTCAGCGCCCCCGCACACATCGGACAGGGTTCCAATGTGACATAAAGTGTTGCGTCCTGCAAATATTTGGCTTGAAAATGTTCCGAAGCGGAAGTGATCGCCAATATTTCTGCATGGGCAGTTACGTCATTGAGCAATTGGGTGTGATTATGGGACTTTGAGATAATTTTATTGTCGACTACAAGAACAGCGCCTACGGGTACTTCCCCTTTGGCTATGGCTTTTTGCGCCTCCTTGATAGCGAGTTCCATAAAATAATCATCGGAAAATACGGATAGCATAGTGAAATATTTTCGGTAAAAAAATGAAATAAATTTGAAATTCCTTAATTTTGCAGATGGAAAAAAATAAAAATGATTTGCCGAAATTCGTAGAGAGGGCTTTAACCTACGATGATGTACTTTTAGTTCCGGCTTATTCGGAAGTCCTGCCTAGAGATGTGGACACTTCGACTATGCTTACCCGCGATATCAAGATCAATGTTCCGATAGTTTCTGCTGCCATGGACACCGTGACAGAGAAAGAACTGGCTATTGCTATCGCTAGAATGGGTGGATTGGGTTTTGTCCATAAAAATATGCCGGTAGAGCGTCAAGCAGAGCATGTAAGAGCGGTGAAAAGGTCAGAAAGTGGCATGATCATCGATCCTATTACCATGGAATTGACCGCTCAAGTGAAAGATGCCTTGGAAATCATGAAAACCTATAAAATCGGTGGCATTCCAATTGTCGATAAGGACAAAAAACTTCGTGGAATCTTGACCAACAGAGACTTGCGATTCGAAACTAATGTAGACAAATATGTCTATGAGGTGATGACGAAAGAGAATTTGATTACGGCACCGGTGGGGACGGATTTGAGCAAGGCAAGAGATATTCTGCAAAACTATAAGATTGAAAAATTGCCCGTGGTAGATGATGACGGGGTGTTGATGGGTTTAATCACCTATAAGGATTTAATTAGAGCGAAGGATTTTCCGGATGCAGTTAAAGATGATTATGGAAGGCTTCGAGTCGGCGCTGCTGTTGGTGTTTCAGGTGATACTTACGAGCGAATCGAGGCATTAGTAGCTGTAAATGTGGATGTTATCTGTGTAGACACGGCGCACGGGCATTCGTCGGGGGTGTTGAAGACGATAAGAGATATTAAAAATAAATTTCCCGATCTTCAGATCATTGGTGGAAATGTGGCGACAGGAGCTGCAGCTTTAGCATTGGCGGAAGCGGGCGTGGATGGAGTGAAAGTAGGTGTTGGGCCGGGAAGTATTTGTACAACGAGAATTATTGCAGGTGTAGGTGTACCCCAACTGACTGCTGTCTACAATTCAAGTCAAGCTTTGAAATCTAGAAAAATACCGGTTATTGCAGATGGTGGTATCAGATACACAGGTGATATTGTGAAGGCCATTGCGGCGGGTGCCAATACCATTATGGCGGGTTCATTGTTTGCAGGGGTGGAAGAAGCGCCTGGCGAGACAATTATTTTCGATGGAAGGAAGTTTAAAGTATATCGTGGCATGGGTTCCCTTGGAGCAATGGAGCAAGGATCGAAGGATCGTTACTTTCAGGATGTAGAGGATGATGTGAAGAAATTGGTGCCGGAGGGAATCGAGGGTAGGGTGCCTTTCAAGGGCTCATTGCAAGAGGTGATGCTTCAGTACTTGGGGGGCTTGCGGGCAGGAATGGGCTATTGCGGAGCGGGTGATATCGAAGCTTTGAAAAAGGCACAGTTTGTGGAAATGTCAGGATCGGGTGTTTTGGAATCTCATCCTCACAATATAACCATAACAAAAGAGGCGCCGAATTACTCGAGACGTTAAGTGAAAATGAAACTTTTTACAGCGATTTTCCATTATGGTGGTGTTTGGTTGATACTTAATTTAAAATGCTTTTTTTGAAAAAAATACTATTTCTAATTCCTGCCTTCTTCTTGATGAATTTGATTATTCTTCAGGCACAACCGGTGAATTATGACTTTGTATACGATACTAAGATTAAAACTGTTCAGGTATTTGTAAATAATGTCTACGTACAGATCCCTGCAATAGAGCTGGGAAGCAATGGGGTTTTTAAAATTAACTGGGATGATACAGCAGGCGACAGGAAATTCTACAAATATCGCTTGGTGCATTGTGACCAGAATTGGCAGCCCTCCACCGAAATTGTGACGACGGATTATCTCCAGGGTTTTAATGATGAATTGGTTGAATATTACGAACTGAGTAGGAATACAGAAGTGTTTTATACATATTATGAGATGTATTTGCCTAACTCTAGAACTCAATTTGCAGCCTCTGGCAATTATCTGCTCCATGTTTATGAGAACGACCCGAACTACCCCATTTTTACCAAAAGATTGGTTGTCGCAGAGACTATGGCAAAACTGAACATTGCCGTTATTCCGGCATCAGATGTGTCACTTTACCCAACACATCAGGAGGTCTTTTTCGATGTTTTCTCAGATGAATTTCTGATCCGAAACCCCTTGATAGAAATGTCGTCGGTAGTGATACAGAATGGAGATTGGACCACAACTATTGGACCGAGTAACCCGAGCAGGCTGGGCTCGCAGCAAAGTTATGGTATTTATGATCGAAGAGGTGAATTTACCTTCCCCGGTCGCCGAGAATTTAGGTTCTTTGATATGAGAAGTATTCGGGCAGGGGGGGAAGGAGTTTCCAATAAAAAAATTACAAGAGATGCCGTTTTCGTTTCGTTATATCCTCAACGATCTACTTATAATGATAGTCCATCCTTCCGTAGGGATTTCAACGGAAGATTTACGATAGATAATTATGATGCTCCCGATAGAAATATTTCCTCGAAATATGCTTATGTCCAGTTTGAGTTGCAAGACAGCCCCTATCTGAGCTCCGGAAATATTTACGTGCGGGGGAGCTTCACGGAGTGGCAATGTTATCCTGAAAATAAAATGAAATATGATGAGACGACAAAATCCTATTTTGTAGACATTTTATTAAAACAGGGTTTTTATGAATATGAATTTGTAGAAGAGTACATAAATACTGATGGAAGTTCTACCTTTACCCATGAATTTACAGAGGGCAATAATCGTAGAACTGAAAATGATTATACAGTGATAGTTTATTATCGTCCGGTTGGCGAGCGGTATGATAGAGTGATAAAGGTTGGAGTGGTAAATAGCCTGGATACCGGCGGGAAAGTGATTAAATAAAATAAGAATTAAATGTTCGACCTATTTTGGTTTGACTAAAGATATTTTGAGGTGAAGAAAGATTTAGCATTAATTATTTTTTTTAAAAATCCGGTCTTGGGTAAAGTAAAAACCCGGATTGGTAATGAAGTAGGAGACGAAGAGGCCTTAAATATTTATAAACATCTTTATAATAAGGTGCGCGAGAATATTCAAGACTTCGAAGCCGACAAAATCCTATATTATTCTGAAGAAGTTGACTACAGCGATGATTGGGATAATTATGTTTTTAAGAAAAAAGTACAGCAGGGTAGAGATTTAGGTGAGCGAATGTCCAATGCTTTTAAGGCAGAGCTTGAAAACTATGAAAAAGTTTTATTGATCGGAACTGACCTGCCATGCATCGATGAGACAATGTTGAATAAGGCCTCCAGGGCTTTGGAACGAAAACATTGTGTAGTTGGACCTTGTAAAGATGGTGGCTATTTTCTTCTAGGCTTAAAAGATTATGATGGTGATCTTTTCGAAAATATTGAATGGAGTACAGAGGAAGTGCTGAAAGAAACCACTTTCAGACTTGAACAAAAGGATAAGGCTTATTGTCTACTATCTGTACAGAATGATATAGATCATCATAAGGACTGGCTCGAATATATAGAACAGGAAGTGGGCTGATATTTGAGCAAAATTTAATAAATACAAAAATATTTAATATGTATCCAGCAGAATTAGTAGCCCCAATGGCGAAGGACTTAACAAATTTTGGTTTCGAAGCTTTGACTACCCCGACAGATGTCGATATGGTTTTAAGTAAGGATTCAGGAACAGTACTTGTAGTGGTTAATTCCGTGTGCGGATGTGCAGCTGCCAACGCCCGACCGGGAGTGAAGCTAGCATTGAATAACGATGCCAAACCTGAAAGAACAGCAACTGTTTTTGCGGGAGTGGACATCGAAGCAACGAAAAGAGCGAGAGAATATTTTGCTCCCTACCCACCTTCATCACCGGCGATCGCATTATTTAAAGATGGCAAGTTGGTACATTTCTTGGAAAGACACCATATTGAAGGAAGAACGGCTGAAATAATTGCAAATAACTTGAAAATGGCATTCGATCACTATTGTAAATAAGCTCTGGTGATTTTCGATCAATTAGAGAATTATATAATAGTCTTGCCGACACAAAAAAGAATATTTAATGTTGGAGTTAGATATTGTTTCAGTTAAAAAGGAAATGAACAGAAGAGGGGCTCAGCGTGAGCCTTTTTTCTTTGCCATTAATTACAATACGACTCAGGGAGTGGTTTTGGCTCCCCAAGAGCTTGAGGCAAATGGCATTTCTGTCGATTTTGAAGGAAATCTTTGGGGTAAAATTATTGACAAGCCCTCTATAAGTAAAAATTTTACCTTTGAATTTATTCCGCCGGATTACGAAGAATACCTGCAAGCTTTCAATATTGTGATGAAAAATTTGAAAGCAGGCAATAGTTATCTCACCAATCTGACTTTCCGACACGAATTAAAGACAGATCTTTCATTAGAGGATATTTTTGCGAGGGCAAAGGGTAGGTTCAAACTTTTATTTCAGGACAAATTCACAGTCTTCTCACCCGAACCTTTTATACGAACAGAAAATGGTAAAATTTTCACCTTTCCTATGAAAGGAACCATCGATGCAGCTCTTGAAAATGCTGAAGCTATACTTTTAGAAGACAATAAGGAAGCGGCAGAACATGCCACGATTGTGGATTTATTAAGAAATGACCTGAATATTGTTTCTACAAAGGTACAGGTAGACTCTTATCGCTATCTGGAAAAGCTGAACTTAGGGAAGAGCAGCTTATTGCAGGCTTCCTCAAAAATATCCGGTCATCTGCCGGCTGATTTCTTTAATAATATAGGGACGAATATTATGGCCTTATTGCCTGCGGGCTCTGTTACGGGCGCTCCGAAAAAAGCAACACTGAAAATAATAGAAGAGGCAGAAAATTACAACAGATCCTATTATACCGGGATTTTCGGAATATACGATGGCATTGATGTTTCAGCAGCTGTGATGATAAGATTTATAGAAAAGGAGGGAGATAAAATGTATTACAAAAGCGGAGGAGGAATTACAGCCTATTCCGATCCAAGAAAGGAATACGAAGAATTATTACAGAAAATATATGTCCCAATTTATTGAGTCGATACGAGTCGAGAATTTTGAAGCCCCTCTTTTGGATTATCATCTCCGGAGGGCAGCCCGCACTTGCAGCCATCACGGACTTAAACTGCCCTTGGATTCTGCCATTATTAATGATTTTATTGAACAAGAGACCAGGGATGAGGGTGTACACAAGTTGCGAATAGTATACGGCGATAAAATTTCCTCTATCGAAATAAATCCTTACGAAGTAAAACCAGTTGACAGTCTTCAAATGATTGAGACGAAAGATATCAATTATGAATTTAAGTATGCTAACAGAGAATTTTTAAGCAGCCTTTATGCTCGGCGCAGCGTTTGTGATGATATATTAATAGTGAATAATGGATTTGTGACCGATACTTACTATTGTAATATTGCCTTTTTTGATGGTGATCGCTGGTATACTCCCGCCCGGCCATTGCTTCGTGGGACTCGAAGAGAATATCTGTTGCAAAATGAAATTATTCAAGAGAAAGAAATTATGCTGTCTGATTTAACTCTGTTTACACATTTTAGACTATTCAATGCTATGATCGATTGGCCGGAAAATCCGATGATATCCATATGCGAGATTCGCTTCTGACCTAAATAATTTATTAAATCACAAAGATCTACTATATTTGCACCTATGATGAAATTAGCAAAATCCATTTTCGTTTTAATATTAGTAGTTATTTTAGGTGGCACAATCCAAGCGCAACGCCGGGGCTCCACTATGATTCAGGAATACGATAATTCAGGAGCGGCGATAAAGATGGGCTTTCATCTGGGATTTATGTTTCCCACACACGATTTTGCTGATCGTTATGGCAGATTCAACACCGTCGGTATGGATATCGACTTTAATTTTCCGGAGAGCAAATGGGCAGTAGGGCTGGGATTTTACCATCAATTTGGCCAGACTGTCAAGGATGATGTACTGGAGAACATGAGAGATGAAAATGGAGAAGTAATAGGAATAAATAAATCATTAGCCACCATAGTTTTGCGACAGAGAGGTTGGCATTTTTACGGGAAAATTGACCGTGTTTTCTTCGCTGATGCGTCCAATAAATCAGGCTTGTTAGTTTCCTTGCGTCCCGGTTTTTTTCAACATTACGTCAGACTGCAAGATGAAGACAATTCGGTTCCTCATGTTCGGGGAGAGTATAAAGCCGGCTACGACAGAATGGTATTTGGTCCTTCGCTGACGCAATTTGTAGGCTATCAATTTATGTCAAACAAGAGAACTTTCAACTTTTATATCGGAGTGGAGGCAACACAGGCTTTCACCATGGAACGACGCGATTTTTTCTTCAATAGGCCCGGAGAAATAATCCCTAAGGATAGATTCGATGCAGCTTTCGGACTAAAAGCGGGCTGGATTCTGCCTATTTATATTGAATCTAATCCTACTGAATTGTTTTATTAATGGATTACATTTTGCGCCGGGTTTATAGTGGTTTATGGCATGTAGCAATTTTGATTTTTCATTTAATCGCCTTATTCAAACCTAAGTTTGCATCCTGGTTAAAAGGCAGGGAAGCTTCTAAAATCATTCTCCGTAACTATCAAGCGGATAAAGAAAAATATACTGTTTGGCTTCACAGCTCGTCTTTGGGTGAATACGAACAAGGCAAGCCAATATTGCAAGAGCTTCGGAAAAATTACCCCCATATAAATATTGTCGTAACCTTCTTTTCAGCTTCCGGCTATGATATAATCATTAAAGATAAGTTGCCGGACGTGGTTTTGTATCTTCCTTTCGATACAATTAGCAGTTCTCACGATTTCTTGGATAAGATTCGACCGGATCTCGCCATATTCGTTAAATATGATGTTTGGCCCAATGTAGTTCTGGAGGCAAAGAAACGTCGGGTGAAATTGCTCCTTATCGCTGCTTTGATAAAAGAAAAGAGCTTCTATCTGAAGGATAGTTCTATGTTTTTCAAGCAAGCTTATTTGGCTTTCGATAAAATTTATGTTCAAAATCAACAATCAATCAAGCTATTACAGACTCACGGCTTTAAATCCTTGAGTATCGCAGGGGACCCTAGAGTGGATAGGGTAATGGGCATAGCTAAGCAGGAGTTTTCAAATGAAAAACTGGAACAGTGGATAGGAGGGAAGCGTGTTTTTACTTTTGGCTCTAATCACAGCGGTGAAGATGATGAGTTGACAAGAAATATTATTTTAAAAATCAATGAAGAATTTCCGGGAGAATTTAAATTCCTCATTTTTCCCCATCATATTCATGCCAAGAGGGTGGAGGAGCTGCGGGAGGTACTCGATATGCCTTGTGCCATATATACTGAAGAAGGGAAAAATATATCAAAACAAATTATGATTGTGAACACCATTGGCATGCTATCTCTTTCCTACCGCTATGCTGAGATGGTTTACATTGGAGGGGGTTTTGATGGAGCTGTGCACAATTTACTTGAGCCTGCCGCATACTATGTTCCTTTATTTTCCGGACCCGGTATGGGGAATTTTTTGGAGAGTGTTCTTTTTCGGGAGTCAGGTATCATGCATGTTTTCACAGCCGTTGGGGAAGCAGATTTATTTTCATTTAAAGAATACCTTGGGAAGAGAAGTCAAATTGAGGATCAAATAAAATTGTTCTTTTCAGAAGCTTCAGGGGGTACGAAAATTATAAGTAGGGACATTTACGAATATTTAAATCCCCAATAGACCTTGTACTTCTCATTTTTTCTATAGCTAAATTTTCACCCAAACCTCGCTAGCCATATTTTATTCTGAAATTTACCAAATTACAGTGTTTGAATAAAATATTGTATGGAGATTTGAGGTCTTTATAAGTCGTTAACAAAAATGCTTGAGATAATTTGTATTTAAATTAAAATATTTCATGTTAAGTTTTTATATTGTGCTGTATTGAATTATTTAATTAACTTTTATTTATATGATTATGAAAAGTACTATGAAAAAAATGTTTGTAGGATTGATGGTGATGGGTGCGGAAGCATTCACATCAGGCGTACAGGCACAAGAAATTTTTTGGGGCGGACCGGATGATCCACGGATGAACACCGATGGACACAGATAAGCCTTTTGCTTCAAAGAGGTTGTGTCAGGCGCTGCTCAAAGGGGACTTCTGAGTATCTGGCGGCCAATCCTCACGCCACCGGGGCACCAG
>CALCSX010000263.1 GCA_937894165.1 uncultured Saprospiraceae bacterium
CTGCCTTTTGAAATGCTTCAGTAAATTGATTGGCATCTTTAATATCACTTGCTGTTACTTTGCCGTTTTGCAAGAAATTATTTACCTCTATGGAGCTTTTTTGCTTCCGACCGGTGTAAACTAAAAATAAATTATCCTTAAACGAAGGTTTCCATTCCACTTCCTCAAAATCAGCAGTATCATCCTCCAATTGATAAACAATCGTTTTTTTTGCCTGCGCACATGCCACATCGTAGCCTGAACCACCGAATGTCTCTCCCAAAAGCTCAAAAGGGTCGATATCTGCCCATTGTGCTATCAAATCTACAAGCGTGCTGCTGGAACCAAATCCCCATTCTTTGTCAAATGTGAGGCTGGCCTCTGCTTTGACTCCCACCCAAGTAGACAAAAATTCAGAATTTAATCTCACTGCCTTCTTGAGCATATCTGTTATCTTGGAAGCTATTTCTTTGTCGGAAGTTTTTTCTGCTTTGAAATCCCACAAGGAGAAATTTGCTGTGAACCATTCCTCGCCATCAGCATTTAGGGAACGCCACTTTATTTCAGATCCTCTCCCTTCAATGATTTTTAACTTTTGACCCAATTTTAAAGGCTGCGCAAGTGCTTTCGCCCCCTTCAAAACCAAATATTCCGATGTCAATAATATTTTGCCGTTAGAGTAAAATTCCTTCGTTGCCATTGTTTTGCGTTAATGGGCAAATTTACCAAAACAAATAGATATTTATTATATAAATGAAAATTATATTTGTTTATAATTAATTAAGCTTTTGAATAGACCAATATCTGAATAGGATTGCATAATACCTCGATATTCACTTCGAGAAATTCTATATCCAATTTATATTTTAATAAGCTTTTTTATTGTTGACTGTTTCGGATTTTCATTGTCAAAAAATCGGAAATAATATATTCCGGCACTGAAGTTGTCTAATGAAATCTTATTGAAATTTTCAAGCTTTTCAAGTGTCAAAACCGTAATTCCTACCCCGTTTATAACTTCGAGATTTAAATTTAATCCGGATAAATTTGTTATATCAACAAATACTTCATTGGTGAGGGAAGGGTTAGGGTATAACTCAATTTTTGAGTCAAGATTACTTGTACTTAGTGAAGATGTGGCGGCAATTAAGCTATTCCTTGGTCCTTCCAAAACCCCTCTCATAATCTCAATTTGCCCAATAGTGAAACTATTCATGCATGTCTCATTAGAATAATCCATGTAATTTTCGATCATATCAGGCTCCTGGTCCTCTGTACATGAATCTTGTTCATGATCACACATCCATTCTGAACCTGCACCCTGATTTGGCGTGTCTTCGACGCCATCATCAACCTCGCAGCCATCACCAAAAAAGCCCGCATCACCCCAAATATGCCTCAAACCTAAATAATGCCCAATCTCATGAACTGCGGTCCTGCCATATCCTTTCAATTCTTCGCCAGTGCCGGGGTCGATGGTCAAGGAATTATTCCGACCAAAAACTCTATAGTCAACAACTACTCCATCTAATTCCGGAGAAGGGGCTGAAACATCATCCGGCCAGTTGGGCAGATCAGCAGGTGGGTAGGCGTAACCTAAAACCTGACCAAATGGAATTCCGAAAATGACTATCGGTTCCAATTGACACACCCAAATATTTAAATGTTTACTTGGATCAAGGGCATTGCTCCCCCCATCGGATGTTACTTTAACATTGTCGGGCAAACCGTCTATAGTAGGTTCAAATGTGGATGTAGTTTGAACTCTTATAATGTCCACAAGTCTGAATTGTATCTCTGCGCTTCCCACTCGATCCTCAAATATTGTTCTTAGATTAACAGCATCCGTATTTAATCTGTTAAAATCTTCGTTCAGAGTTGCAATTTGTGAAATTACAATCGAATCATGTAAATTCTGTTCTTCATTTTGATATACTATATGGACTACAACATCAATGGTATAAGTATCCATACCTCTTTCCCCCGCAGCGCCTCTGATTTTAGCTTCCTCAAATGTCTGATTAACTGCCTCAAGATAACCGGGATACTTATTGTCTAAAATATTTCTCGCCAAATCATAGCCGCACATCACTTTCTGTGCTTCAATAGTTACAGGATTAAAGAGAAAAATTAACAGTATTAAAAAGGATGAAAATAAAGAGATGGTCTTCATGTGTAAATGCATTTTAGAATAAAAAAGAAGGAAAAACTATAAAAATATAGCTCCACTCAATCTGACGTAAAATAAATTCAAATTTTAGCGTCTACAATATATATAATTATCCGGGAAAAACATCAATTGTGAATTCCTTTTATAAAGTTTTTTTTAGAAAAATTATCTCCAACAATATACCCATTATTTATGGTTTTAAGGGATCCGCTGATGATTTTTGTAAATCAACGGAATAATAGCTGAGGAATATTAAAGTATAAAATACAAACATGGCTGTACCTGCCGAAGTGGCAAATAAATTATCCACCAGGGTAGATATCAACATCCCTAAAAATACCATCATAAACAGCGGATGTTTGATCAAACGTTTATAAAAAAATACAGTAAAAAATGCTGTTGTAAATATGATAAAACCTACGATGCCATTCGAAGCTAATGTGGTAACCCAATCACTATGAGGTAGGATGGGGCGTGAAGCCGGATGGATCTCAGAATATCTTTTCATTTGTTTACCCGCAAAATCTCCTGTCCCTGTTCCCAATATCGGATTTTCAAGGAATATATCCCAAGCTATTTCAATAGCATAGAGCCGCTCTGAATCCGAGTAATTCTGTCCCTTTCCCTCTTGATATTGTTGCATATCGTATTTAAAATAAGCTATCTTTTGCCTTAATGGAGGACTAAAAGTGATGGCTATTACGGCAAATATGATTATTCCAATTATTCCGAATATAACTTTCCTGTTCAAACTATGAATTCTAATATAATATACCAATGTGAAAAAAGCGAGTACATACCATAATAAGATTCCCGTTTTAACCGCAATAATATGAATGAAAATACTCAACCAAATTCCTATTACCAACCACATGATTTTATAGGGCTTCTTGACAGCATCAGTGGCAAAAGAGAGTGAAAACCAAGCTGACAAAGCTACTAAAGCAGCATATCTTATATGACTTAATGGAGTAGCAAAACTCTTTCCAACACCTATTTTATCTATAATTTCCTGAGAATCACGAATAAATTCCCCTAGAACAAAAAAGGAATTAAGGGTTAGTAAAATTATGAAGTAAGTGAAAATCACCTTCACATGAATCTTTTGCAGCGCAGGAAGTCCTAAAATAAAAATAGGAATCAGTATCAGCTGAGCCCTCAAGGTAAGTACATGTATGCCTTCGCCCAAATTATCACTGTAAAAGCAACCTATTACAGCCGGCAAAGCCATTAAAATCACCGCGACAAATGGTTTTGTATTGATTTTATCAGCAAATGGGTTGGGAAGAGGTCTAAATATTCTCATTCCATGGTAGACCAAAAACAATACTCCAAAATGAATATAACTAACAGAAATCATTGCCTTGCCAAAAAAAAATCCTGTCATGCCAAACATGAAACCTAAAGCTGTTAAAGCAAGAAAATATTCTTTGCTCGAATAGCTATTTAAACTTCTTTGAATTTCACCCATATATGTTTGCCGAAATGTTTTTTGGATTGCTTATGCGAATTTACAAAAAGTAATGTCTTTTGTAGGGAGGAACAATTATAAATTAAAGCGCTTAGTTTTGATTTATTATTAGATAACGTACCTTTGGATTGTTAATTTATACGTTTTAACAGTCTACGAACTATATGTCAGAAAATACATTTGAAAATATTGCTTTAATAAAGTCCGAAATTAACGAAGCTAATCCGTCCAATCCGGAAGAATTAGAGGCTTTTCGTATTCAATATTTAGGAACTAAGAATATTATTAAGCCTCTTTTTTCTTTAATGAAGGAGATTGAGCCGGAGCGCAGGAAGGAATTCGGACAAGTTTTAAATGATTTGAAGAATCTTGCTGAATCAAAATACGAATCGTTAAAGGATCAATTATCAGCCTCTGAAGAGAATAATTTCCCTTCTGATTTGGATCTGACACTACCGGGAACGCCTTTAGCTCAGGGCTCCAGACATCCGGTCTCTCTGGTAATGAATCAAATCATTGATATTTTCTCGCGAATTGGATTTACTGTGGTAGAAAACAGAGAAATTGAGGATGAATGGCACAATTTTACTGCCCTAAATACGCCCGATGATCACCCGGCGCGCGATATGACAGATACCTACTATTTGAAGTATGATTTGAGACGCATGCTTCGATCACAAACCTCAACTGTCCAGGTTCACGTCATGGAAAACCAAAAGCCTCCGATCAGAATTATTTCTCCGGGTAGGGTTTATCGAAATGAAACCATCAGCTCACGCTCCCATTGCCAGTTTCATCAAGTGGAAGGTTTGTACATAGCCGAGGGGGTGTCTTTTGCTGATTTAAAGCAGACACTTTTATATTTTGCTCGTGCATTATATGGTCCCGATGTAAAAATTCGACTTAGAGCATCCTATTTCCCATTCACTGAGCCAAGTGCTGAGATGGATGTTTATTGGGGATTAGAGACAGAAGCTGACCACCGAATCACCAAGGGAACCGGATGGTTAGAAGTGCTTGGCTGCGGGATGGTGGATCCATCTGTCTTGGAAAATTGCGGAATTGATTCCAAAAAATATAGCGGATTTGCTTTCGGTATGGGTATTGAGAGACAGGCAATGCGCGTCTACGGGATCAATGATATCCGTATGTTTTTTGAAAATGATATCCGATTTTTAAGTCAATTCAACACTGTTTTATAAAAATTGTAAAGTGGCAACGAAACCTACCAACCTGAAGGGTACCCGAGATTTTAATTCTAATCAGTTATATAAACGCGATTACCTATTCACCATTCTTAGGAAAACTTTCGAAAAGTTTGGATTTCAACCCATTGAAACTCCTGCTATGGAGAATCTGGAAACATTAACCGGGAAATATGGTGAAGAGGGTGATCAATTGTTATTTAAGGTTCTGAATAACGGTGATTTCCTCTCCAAAGTGGATGCTAAAATTTTATTGGAGAGAAATTCTAAATCTGCGGTAGCTGAGCTGAGCAAAAGAGGAATGCGTTACGATCTTACTGTTCCATTCGCAAGATTCGTAAGTCAGAATCAAAATGATATAACTTTCCCCTTCAAACGTTATCAAATACAACCGGTATGGCGCGCTGACCGTCCACAAAAAGGGAGGTATCAGGAATTTTATCAATGCGATTGCGATGTAGTTGGATCGGATTCTCTGCTTTATGAAGCCGAATTGATACAGATTTATGACCAGGTCTTTAGTGAATTGAATCTCGATGTTCGAATCAAAATAAATAATAGAAAGATACTTTTTGGCATCGCTGAGGCGGCAGGAATTCCGGACAACTTTATGGAAATGACTACCATTATTGACAAGCTTGATAAAATTGGAGAAGAAGGGATTGTCAATGATTTCAAGGCTAAGCAATACAGTGAGGATACTATTCGAATAATTTTAGATTGCTTGAAGGCTAGCGATTTACAAGAGATTAAAGAAATATTTGAGGGCAAATCAACAGAAGGTTTATTGGGAGTCGAGGAGGTTAGTGAAGTATTTAACTTTTTGGAAGCAACGCCTAAGAGCAATGAAGTGAAATTTGATGTATCACTAGCCCGCGGCTTGACTTATTATACAGGTTGCATAGTTGAGGTGGAGGCTAAGAGTGTCAAAATGGGCTCGATAGGTGGGGGAGGTCGATACGATGATTTGACGGGCTCGTTTGGTTTGAAAAATATGTCCGGAGTAGGGATTTCTTTCGGAGCTGAAAGAATTTATGATCTTTTGGAAGAATTGGATCTTTTTCCCAAAAATATTGACAGAAATGTTGAATTGATAATTTTATCTTTTGATCAAGATTGTCTTTATCATTCATTTCAGTTGGGGACTGAGCTGAGAGATTCCGGAATAAGGGTTGATATTTATCCGGAAGTTGCCAAAATGAATAAGCAATTTAAGTTTGCAGATAATAAAAAAGCTGCCCATGTAATTGTCGTTGGGCCTGAGGAAATAAATTCCGGGAAGTATACGTTAAAGCACATGTCAAGTGGAAATCAACAGAGTTTAACGAAAATCGAACTTGTTGATTACTTCCAATCCGGAAAATAAAACGCTTGATTTTTAAATAAATATATATTTTTTTAAATAGATGTTGTATATTAGCAAAGTTTTTTGCGGAATGCAATAAAATCAATGGTCTCATTATATTTAGAATATCTACATCGAAACATTAAGATTAGGAGAATATGTTAATATTATTATAATATACCATATTTAGTAGTCTTATCATGAATGTTGAATTAATTTTGCGATTTGTTAGAATCAAACCGCTCATCGGTTTAAACCATAAACATAGCTATATGCCTTTAAAGACATTTAAGCAGTGGAGTTTTTTTGTATTAATTTTTAGCTTATTCACAAGCATCCGTTTGTCTGCAACTGCAGATTTTCCACGCGGTTACAATAAAGCCGAATTTGATAATGAGATAGCGAAACGCTATTCTTCAATGGAAGGAATTTTTAAAATCGATCTAAATGAGGAGATTTTATTAAGAGTTCAAGCATACCTTCATCAGCAAAAAACATGGACATGTGGCCTCATCGGTCGTAGTACCGTTTATTTTCCGATTTTCAATCAAGCTTTGCGCAAATATAATTTGCCTACGGAATTGAAGTACCTCGCTGTATTGGAATCCTCCCTAAAACAAAAAGCAAAATCCGGAGCCGGTGCTGTGGGTTTATGGCAATTTATGAAGGGAACGGCTCTTCTCTACGGTCTAGAAGTGAATGATAAAGTAGATGAGCGAAATGATATATATGCAGCTTCAGAAGCCGCAGCCAAATATCTGCATGCGCTTCATTCCATTTATAACAGTTGGGAATTGGCTTTAGCCGCCTACAATGCCGGACCGGGCAGAGTGAACAGAGCGATTAAAAGTGCCGGTACTGATGAGTATACTGTTGTAGTGAAATTTTTGCCAAAAGAAACTCAAAATTATTTGGGCAAATTTCAAGCGGTGAAGTTCATGATGGAATATTATGATGAATTTGATATCAATCCGGTTTATCCTCCATTAGATTTGCAAGTGATTGATACTGTCAAAGTTTATGAAAAAATCGATTTTAGTACCTTGGCTGCCGGCTTAGATTATCATATCGATGCCATTAAGGAGCTCAATCCAATGTATAATAAATCATATATTCCTGCGAGCAAATCCGGATATAATTTAGTGCTTCCTGTTCGGTTGAAGCACACATTTAAATCCAGATTGGAATACCCAAATCCATATGAAGATTTGCCTACGGATTATAAAAATTCAACTTACTACAAGGTTACATTAGAGGAATTTTTGGAAAGGATGGATTCGATTTCAAGGGCAGAATATGTCAATATAAAACACAGAGTTGATATTGATGAAACTTTGAAATCTATTGCTTTGAGATACAGGGTTTTTCCAGAATATTTGCAAGCATGGAACAACATCTCTTCTCAAAAAATAGCTAGAGGTCAAATCCTAGATATTTATATTCCTGCGGTGACAGTAAGCCATCAAATCAAATTAGATATTCCAAATTATATTTCAGTACAGGACAGAAGCTCTGATATTTGTTCTAGAAAGATGTTTTCACCTAATGAATTTCAAAAATCTATTGAAATTGCTACAGAGTGTAGAGATATTTACGTAGTCCAAAGAGGAGAAACACTATTAGAACTTTGTAATAGATTTAATATCGGAAGAGACGAATTGTTAGCACTGAATGGTCTTAATAGTGATGATGTAATCATGCCGGGAATGAAATTGATTTTATGGAAAGCTTCCTAAGCCACCCTAAAGTCATTCATCTTATGAAAACTATCTACTGTTAAGCCTGATTCGTCGTTTGGAATTCTTTCAATAATGGTTATCGTATCATCATGAATCCTATATCCATGTTCATAAACAAATCGATACAAATTATCTTTACCGATCTGATAGGTATGGGTGAAGTAATTCAAATTGAAACCTTTTGCAACTACATTTAAAAGCGGTAGTGACGTTTTTCCACGATTGCAGAAGTAAGCCAATATTTTTCTATTCTTCAATAAAATGCGATTAATAGTATTCGCAACACTGTTGACTTCGCGGTTCAATTCATTGTGATACCTGACTCGACAGTCATCAGAACAGAACTTTTTATCAATTCGTCCAATAATTTTATGATCGCAGTTCAGGCACGTTTTCTTCTTGGTCTGGTTGTTAATTTTCGTTTCCAT
>CALCSX010000264.1 GCA_937894165.1 uncultured Saprospiraceae bacterium
TCATCCTGATCTTCCTGATCTATTAGGAGATGGTAAGGTTTATAATCCAAGATCCGGAATCATATTAGCACATTCACAGGGAGGAGTCGTTTCCAGAATGATGGATAAAAATTATTCAGATGGCACTTATGAAGAGATTAGACAGAAGTATGGAGGTATAGTGACTTTTGGGACGCCAAATCAAGGAGCTCAACTTATAAATAATCAAGAAGATGTAAGAACTTTCTTACGATTATTTAGTGATGAGATGTCTGCAGGGGTAATTGAAGAATTGAAGAAAAATGATAAAATCCTAATTCGCATTATATCCAAAAAATTATTAAAGTATGAATATCTTGATAAATTGAAAGATATTTTCACGAATGCTACCACTAATTATATGATTGATGTGCAATATCCACCGATAACTGAGGAGTATAAAGTTGGTGCACCTCAATTAGATGAGTTAAATACATACACACCTAATGAAACTAATTTAGTAGCTTTTTATAGTATTCGAGATACTTTAATGTATAAGGAGGGTGCAATTGTTAAGGAACTTGATGGTAAAGAGGTAAATCTAGGCACTATCCCTGTTCCTATTTCTTGGGCCACTATCAACTATTTCTTTAATGCACCATCTGGAGAAGATTACTTCAAAGCTCAGGATAATGAATATAAGGTTGCAGGGCTAGCACATCAATGGTATCTTGATTATTCTAATAGAGCGAATTATCATTATGACCGCGCTGAGGAAGTTAAAGAAGATTGGGGGATATTTGGTATTGTTACACGTAAAAAGCATGAGGCTAAGGCTGATGCATGGCAACGAGGTGTAACTTTTTTAAGTGGTTTTGATAAAATGTATAGAACTTTCATCGGATCAAATATTTATGTACCACAAGAAAATCCTATTAAGTATTGTGAATGTTATGTGTTAGATGTGCAACAAAATAAAATTGAAGAATTACCAACTTCAACACTATATGATGGTGGTGACTGTGAAGATCACTGGGAATATTTAAATAGTTACACACATGAAGTTCATTGTAATACGAAATTTTTGAACGATGGATTGAAGATCGATTACAAACCTTCTGATGGTGTAGTATTATCTGAAAGCCAAATGGAAATTCCGCAGAGAACTTGGGATCCACAGCTTATTATAGGTTCAACCCATATGAGAATGAGAAATGATCATAACACTAAATTTGCTGTAGAAAGAATTTTTGATGGAGATGTTGGTGAATTTTTTGAAACAGATACAAAAGAATAAATCGATAATTTTTGGAGGTGAAATTATATTTCACCTCCATATAAAAATATTAATTATGAAATATTTATCCTATATTGTCCTATTTAAAATTTCTATATTTACTATCTCCTGCTCCAAAACCACCATCACCCCCATACCTGATCCCGACCCTTGTTATGGCTGTGAAATACAAGATACCTTGTTTAAAAATATTGACACTATTTGGTCAACGGAATTGTTTGGTGAGAGCTCTATAGCAAATGACGGAATTTTTGTAGATGGGGAAAAAATAGTATTTTCCGGATCTTTTAGTTTAAGCAGCTTTGTGAGTGTTTATAATAAAAGTACAGGTATTAAATTATGGGAACGGATGAATGATATAGAACACTATCCAAGCGCTAATTTGATTAATGGAAATTTAGTTTTACAAAATCGAACTCGTATAACTCACTTTAATACAAATTCTGAATTTCCAATTAATGATTTCCAACAGACTAACGATAAAGCATCTAATCCGTATGGAGAATTAATCGGAAATTACTATTATTATTCACGAAGAGCCTCAAATGATACTAAATCCTGGTTAGTTAGAACAAAAATTACCGATTTCAAAAATTGGGAAACTATATATACCTTAGAACGAGGAGAGGACACCGGTGGTTCCCGCCCCCAAATCCAAAGCTACAATCTCTGGGTCCATCCTGAAACAGGTGACAGCATAATCCTTTTACAACACCGGATGGCCTTTCCTGATCGGGTAGATATAGTAGCATGGAACCATAGTAAAAAAGAAAATTTATGGCGACACGATCATATCAGTCCTATCAAGAATTCTAGCAATAAGCAAATCATGATTTTAAAGGATAGAGCCTACTTTAGTGCATCATCTGTTTTCTACTGTTTTGATATGAGATCAGGAGATATCATTTGGAAATTCGATCATCCATCTGGTATTAACTCAATGCTATATTATAGTCCTGTTTATGCAGAAAATGAAAATGCAATTATCCTGAAGGATGATGCTGATCGATTGATCTCATTCGATGCAGATACAGGTGAAATTAATTGGAACTTTACTAATCGTGGCGCATCTTCAGTTGGTGCCGGCTCCCCTGTTTATCATAATGGAGTCGTTTATTATTGCATGGCCGGAAGACTATATGCCGTAGTGGCAGCGACAGGGAAAGTTCTTTTAAGGGAATCATCAAGTATAGAAATTTATAATTTCAGAGGAGAATTAGCGGTAGATCGCGAAAATGATATTCTGTACGCCATGGACGGCAGGAGGATTTACGCGATCAAGACCTTGGAACCCAATTAACTTCATCTTGAGTATGGTCAATGTAGCTAATTAACATTGACCATATTTTTACTAGGAAATGAGATCATCATAAAATTTCTCCACCAAAATCAGTAAACCCCCTGTCCCAAATCCAAAAAATAGTTTATATTAGTGTTAATGAATTGTAAAAATTGACACACATGAATACACAGTACTACCTTTTTATTGGCATCCTGTTGATCCTATTGAATTCTTGTTCTAAGACGACTGTCATAGATTTACCCGACCAAGAAATCCCTTGTGTTTTTTGCCCACCGGACACCCTGTTTAAGAATATTGATACTTTGTGGACAGCAAAACCGACAGCCGGAAATAGTTTTTATGATAAAGGTATTTTCTCCGAGGGTGACATGGTGATTGTAACCGGCTCGACAAATACTTTCACTTTCGTAAATGCTTATAGTAAATCAACAGGGATTTTAATGTGGGAAAGAAAGTTCTCACAGAGATACTTTTCAAGTGCGGTTCTCGAAAATGGTAACCTAGTGCTGCAAAGCTGGAAGGATATATTGCTCATAGAGGTGCAGTCCGGTACGGTGATCCATGATTATAAGCAAGCTGTGGATAATGTTGCCCATACATTTGGTCAATTACTAGGGAACTACTACTACTATACACGAGTAAATAATAATGAAAGTAAGGCTTGGTTGGTAAGATCCCATATCTCGGACTTTTCCCAATGGGAAACAGTTTATGAACTCAATAGGGGGGAAGAAACCGGAGGCTCAAGACCCAACATCGAAAGTTACAACCTTTGGATTCATCCTGAAACTAATGACAGCATTATCTTATTCCAACATCGAATGGCATTTCCTGATAGGGTTGATATCGTCGCATGGAATCATAGAAAGAAGAATATTTTATGGAGACATAATCACATAAGTCCCATCAGGAATTCTAGCTATAAACAAATCATGATTCTTAAAGATAAAGCATACTTCAGTGCCTCCTCCGTTTTCTATTGTTTCGATATGAGGACCGGTGAAATTATCTGGAAGTTTGATCATCCATCCGGTATTAACTCAATGCTGTATTACAGTCCTGTATATGCAGAAAGTGAAAATGCTATCATTTTGAAAGACGATGGAGATATGTTATTTTCATTTGATGCGGATACGGGTGAAGTCAATTGGAGTTTTAATAATAGGGGGGCATCTTCGGTTTCTGCCGGTTCTCCTGTTTATCATAATGGTGTCGTATATTATTGTACCGCCGGAAAATTGTTCGCTGTGGTTGCGGCGACAGGAAAAGTTCTATTAAGGGAATCTTCAAGTATTGATATTTACAATTTCAGAGGAGATTTGGCATTGGATCGCGATAATGATATCCTCTACGCCATGGATGGCAGGAGGATTTACGCCATCAAGACCCTGGAACCTAATTAATTTCATCTTGAGTATGGTCAATGTAGCTAATTAACATTGACCATATTTTTACTAGGAAATGAGATCATCATAAAATTTCTCCACCAAAATCAGTAAACCCCCTGTCCCAAATCCTAAAAATAGTTTATATTAGTGTTAATAATTTGTAAATACTGGCCTATGAAACTCGGAAATTATCTCATTATATTTATTCTGGTTCTAATACTGCACTCTTGCTCTCAGTCTACATATATTGATGTACCCCGGGAGGAGCCATGTCCTATCTGTGAAGCTGATACACTATTCAGGAACATTGATAGTCTGTGGACGGCAGATTTGGTAAGTCAATATGGAGTCAGTTTCAAAGGGATTTTTTCGGAAGGAAATAATGTGATTATTACAGGTGCTCAGGATTATCACTCCTTTGTGTATGCCTTCGATAAAATCACCGGGGAGAGAGTATGGGATCTGAAGATTGACCACAACTACTTTGCGAGTGCAGTTCATAATAACGGAAATCTCGTTCTGCAGAGTTATAAGAGAGTGGTATTGGTAGATGTGATAAACGGAAGAGTAGTTCATGATTATACGCAGGAGAGCAATAAAGCCGGTAATACATTTGGACAGTTGCTGGGAGATCATTATTATTATACCCGAAGTACTCTAGATGAAGGGAAGTCATGGGTTGTAAGATCTCACGTCTCAGACTTTCAAAATTGGGAGGCTATATATTTCCTCAAAATTGGAGAAGACACCGGTGGTTCCCGACCTAATATTCAGAGTTACAACCTTTGGGTGGATCCGGAGACAGGAGACAGCATCATAGTTATGCAGCATAGAATGGCTTTCGAGAATAGGGTTGATTTGTTGGCATGGAATTTGACAAAGAAAAAATTGATTTGGAAGCACGACAGAATTAGCCCGAGTGGAAACTCTGCCAACGCACAAATTAAAATATTTAATGGAAAGGCTTATTTCTGCGCCGATACAATTATGTATTGCATGGATATTAAAACCGGAAATATTCTTTGGTTTCACCGGGAAGGCGGTATTATGTTTAACGACCCCATTTACGCTGAGAAGGAGGGCGCTATCATATTAAAACTTACCAGGGATAAAGTCATATCATTCGACGAATCTACCGGAAACATTTTATGGGAGTCGAATAGTCTGGGACATACTTCAGTGGATGCAGGTCAAGCTGTCTATCACAACAGTATAATTTATTTATGTACTTCCCATAGATTACATGCCATGAGTGCCATTACCGGTAAATTGCTGGTGAAAGAAAAGTCAAGTATTTATGGCTCTCTCGGATTCACAGGAGAGGTAGCTATCGACCATGAGCGCGGCATACTCTTTGCATCCGATAACAAAAAGATCTTTGCGATAAAGACTTTGGAACCCTGAATGGGTTGAAAAATGATTCTAAAAAAATCCTGCTATTGACCTAATAAAATCCCAATACTAGCTCCTAGAATCCAACCCCGATATCCAATTGTAGGAAAATCAAAAGTTTCATAATAGCCTGTTCTTCCACCGGTGGCGTATGATTCAAAATAGGTAAAGTCCAAAGCTCCTATGATGGATTTTGATAATTTAACTTCATAGCCCACACTTGCTTTCATCATAACGCCTATGCCGGGAGGACCTGAAAAAGTTAGATTGCGGGAAATTTCCGGCCAGGGAGTCCAATCTAATTCAAGTATTCTTACTGTATTTGTTATTTGATTGTTGTAATTATAACTTGCACCCACCCCAACATTAAAATACAGACCTACTTTTGGCAGATGAATCTCAGGACAAATGAGGAAGTAAACAGAATTCCGCTGAAAATTACCATGCATTTCCTCGGATAATATCTCAAAATTTATATCCTCCTCGTAGTATCTAATTCGATTGTATTCCGATAAAAATCCCGTTTCTATACCAAATTTAAAGAAAGAAGTAATAGGTTTTTTAATCACTAAGGCTAAGTTGGGTTGGACATCTTGTGCATCCTCTCCGGAATAATGTTCATCTTCTATTCCAATATTAGAATAACCAATTCCAATTTTTAAAGAAATCGATAAGCTATCCTGTGCAATAAGTCCGGGCAAGTAGAAAAAAGAAGTGATTGTAAGGAAAAATAAGGGTTTTAGTATTTTCATTATTGCAATTTAAGGAAGAGGGAGGGTTTTGGATTAAATAATTTTTATTCAAGTAAAAAAAATTGAGGCAGGTATGCCTTTTAATTATTTTTCATTATTTGAATAATCGACGCAATATTAAGGTATAATCACAATAGGTTTTTTGCAGATATCGATATTTGATACATATTTATTTTATATTAATTTTAGCTGGTATTCTGTTAGATTGTATGGAAATAATATGAAGATTAAATTTGGCAAACTTGCCGTGCTGGCCGTGCTGGCGCAAGTTTGTAACTTGTGCCTTGTGGTCAATTTTTATCAAGCCATTTTATTTCTAATTATTGCTCTATCTGTATTCATGATTCCCATCACAAATGCTGGCGCAAGTTTGCAACTTGTGCCCCAGAGGATCCTCAAAACAATCCCGGAGCAAGTTTGTAAATGTGCCTTCTAAAAACTATCAAGTTATTTATATACTTTAATAATTAAACACGTATCCTTCCAAAGTCCCGGGTCTTTCTATTAAAACGACATCCAATTTGCTTTTATAAATTGAAGTTGAAGTATTTAATTTGCGGACAGAAAATTTCGAATTGCTGGCTTCTGTGTAGTCTCTAGCGCTACAATAAATGTAATGTTCCGACTCGTCAACTAATCCGGAGACCACAGGATTAGCATGAATATAATCTATTTTTTGGAATAACAATAAAGGACTAAAAAGCTCGATAGGGTGATTGTCTTGTTGCCAAAACTGGAAATTTTGATTATTTGAATTTTTCATTCCCGCTTTCTGAAAGTAATCCAACAGCCATTCCTTCCTGCTTTCCTGAAAATTATTTTGGATAGATTCAATTATCTTTTTGGAGGTATATTTTTTTAAATCTCTTATAATATCTGAGTGGCTGTATTCCCCAATTCTAGAAAAAATGAGATGAACATGATTCGACATGATACACCATGCATGAAGTCGCATTCCTTTAAATTCTTGACAATACCTAACACTTTCACAAAAAATATCTTTGTACAAACTTCTAGTAAATACATCAACCCATCCTACAGTCGCAAAACTTACAAAGTAAATGCCTTCCGGATTAGAAAATTTATATTTCGTACTCAATATTATAGAAAATTTAGAATCTACAGTTTAGGTCTTATTTAATTCTCTAAAATAAACTATATTTTTTAAATTCTTTAACATATTTACAAACTTGCTCTAGCAGTTTAAAATAAGGGGTTTATTAAAAGCACAAGTTAAAAACTTGCGCTAGCAGTATCCTATAAAAGTGAATGAGGAGCACAAGTTACAAACTTGCGCTAGCAGTGCACAAGTTACAAACTTGCGCTAGCAGTGTTCCAATAAACAACAGAGTGCTCAACAACGTAGTGCTAAACAGTGAAACGATAAACCGCTAAAGGTTTAGAGGGTTTAGAGAGTTTAGAGGGTTTAGAAGAATGTTCCACTAAACAACAAAAGTGCTAAACTGCGTAGCTTATAAACCGCGAAGCAATAAACACCGCAGGTATAAATCTAATTCACCCGCTTATACTCCGCAATACATCTAAATATATATACATCTTCCTTGTTGAAATTTCCGCTATCGATCCTTTTTTCAATCATGGATCCGTCAGCCAAATATTCATTGAATTCAGCGGTGCTCTCATTCGTATTGAATTTGTCAACATCCTGAGCAGTAGGAATGGTATAGACCACTGAATACTCACCGGAAGGATCGACTTTACTGAATTGACTCCAATAAGACTCCTCGCTACCGGAAGATTTTTGATCTTGTATCGCTTGATTGACGACCTTTGATCTCCACTTACAGTAGGACTGCATTTGCGCTTCGGATAGACCCACGATTGGAAAATCTATATAATTCGGATTGTTCCAAAGTATCTCATTTTTATAAGTGATGCTTAGATTCGCCGGAATTAAACGCTCTGCTTCGTCCGGATTAGTCCTCTTAATGTAACTTATATATTCTAAATATGCGAGATATGTTATCGGCTCTTTATCAAGGAATAAGTTCTCAGCTACTTTAAGGGTACCAGGCGGAGGTGGAAAATCCGGTGCTGATTCTACGAAGAAAAGAAACCCGAAAATTAAAAATAGGAACTTAACCATTTTGATGTATTTTAATTGAACCCTCTAAAGTAATAATATTTGGCAGTTTAAGCAAAATTATTTTACAATATTTTGAATTTGGGCTTAAGAGTAATAAAAGATAAGGGGAGGGCATCCGCTGACCTGCCCTGAGACGATATTTCATGAGCGAATGAATATGGAAGGGCAGCTCATCGCCGGGCTATGCATGACTCCGCTTCGCTGCGGTGCTTCTTGTCTTATCAATGCCGGATGATGTTTTAAACCTATTTGAAGAGGGCGAGCTAGGGTAAGTTTTGAATTTGGAATAATGAATTGCATTGATAAGACAATCGCACTGACGGCTGGGGGCCGCCATCATTTCTATCCCTGATGCGGGGGGACAGATGGGAGAGGAGTATATGATGCGAAAGGATTATATTTTATTTAAGAAATTATAGGAAGATTATGATAATTGAAATATTTAGAGGGAACACGATTTTAGACGCACGGCCGTGAATGAGACGCATAGCAATGCGTCTCTACGGGATTTTGGGTTTCAGGTGGGATGTCGAGGGGGATGGTGGCATTGGGGAATGTTTCGATCATTTTGGTCTAAATTTTATGGATGAATGGGGGTAGGAATTGGGTATATAAGCACGGGATTGAGACGCATAGCAATGCGTCTTTACGTGGGCAATCTGATTGAGACGTATAGCAATGTGTCTTTACGTGGGCAATCTGATTGAGACGCATAGCAATGCGTCTCTACGTGTATTTAGAGATGTAGGTTCCTACGGCTCTACTGTGTTTCCATCGCCTATGGCTCCACAACCAGGGGTAGGGCTCTTTCACGATGCAGCGCTCCAGCGCCCGGGTGTGCAATTCCGTAATTTCATACTCCGCTGTCTCGGCGGGATTTTCGGAGATCAGCTCGCAATGGATCTCATAAAAACCTCGTTTTACCTTGCGGATATCAAAAAATACGACCGCCATCCCCAACTTTCGCGCTATTTGCTCTGCGCCTAAATAAACCGGCGTGTCTTGCTCCAAAAATGTGGTGAAATAATTCAATCTGTGTTCAGGTGGAGATTGATCCGTCAGGAAATAGGTCAATATTTGTTCTCCGGACTGAATTTCCTTGTGGAATGTGCGAAAAGCTCCATTCATATCTACCATATTGACCCCATACTTAGATCGCAATTGGTTGATAAATTTATTGAAGAAGGGGTTGGATAGAGGTTTGTGAATGGCCCATATCTTATGTGGAAGAATAACAGGCAAAATGCTCAGCCACTCCCAGTTCCCGTAATGGCCCAATGCCACTGCGACGCTCTTTTCCTTTCGGTAGAGATCTTCGATCAATTCCGGATTGACTATCTTCATGCGATTCTTCATATTGCGCTCGGAGGCATGAAGCGGATATACCCACTCTACAAAACTGTCGCAAAAATGCTTGTAAAAATTCCGCTCGATTTTCTTGATCTCCTGCAGATCTTTTTTGGGGAAAGATTTGAGAAGATTCTGGCGCACCACATGCCTACGGTAGGAAAAGACATAATAAGTCAAAAAATAAATGCCCTTCGAAAGGATATACAGAACCTTTAATGGCAATAATGCCAATGTCCAAATGAGTGCATAAATAATATAGAATCCCAAGGTTTTCATGTAGAGCACAAAAGTACAACCCATTTTCTAATATTTTATCAAAATTTTGAAATATGGATAATGTGCTGTGGGACAAGGAAGAAAAAGTGTTAAATCCACGATAATTCTATTGTCGGGAACTAATTTCTGTAATAAGTGTTAGAATAATCTGTCTTCAGAAATCTATTTCCACCAATTAGTCGTATTCTTACTTAGTGAATTATAAATAAATGAAAATTATTTAATATATTAGTGAAAGCGGAATAGATTAGTAGATAATATATTAAATTTTCTTTTAAGGTTCTGATAATTTCCATTTAAAACAAATCAATATGTCCAATATTTTCATCCATCATTGGGACGATAATAATATTAATGAATACCTCTCTGCTTACAGGGATTTGCAACAATTGGAAAAAAATAATGCCCAATACAGCTATCAAAAGAAGGGGGTGGAAAGCTTGAGGGAGAGGATTAAGTTAGACGACTATTCTGATGATGTGGCATTGCGAAATATATACATGTTGAATAGAATTGAGTTTATAATCGGACATCTCAAAGATATAATTAGTATAGAAATCGAGGAGGATGATTTGCCGAAAGCATGGGGCTTTAATATACACAGCTACATTGCACAGAGAATCAGAATGGAAATTAATGAAGATTCCATTTTATTTCGTTTTAAGAATCTGAATAATGTCGGAAAGGTCGAATCTCCAAGGCAGGCGGTCGAAATAGAGAGTCACAATTTCGACTTGAATCTGGACGAAAAAAACTTATTGAATTATCTGAATGCCAAGCGGGAATATCTAATACACGCTGCGCCTTCTAATTTTATTGAATTGGAGGATTTTTTGAGGGAATTCATCGAACAGTTGGAGGATTTGGAGAAGGCAGTGAGGGCGGGAGCGGAGATTAATGCGTAGGAGGAGTAAGGTATGTCGTTTTTTGTTACCCGGAAGCTATTGCTGAATCTTTTAGTCTGAGTTCTATCGCCTTCGGCTCGTTCCGAGGTGGCAGATTTTTGATATTTGTAGTATTGAGACAAAGATCACCACGCGAGACAATGTTTCGTTTCACTCACCAAGTGTTTTAACGCAAAGCACGCGAAGGGAGGGCGCGAAGGTCGCTAAGAGCTTACTATTTACTGCGTAAATCAAGGAAAGACGATAAAAGGTAAAGACGTTTTTTTATTTTATTTAATTATCTAAAAATCTCAAGAACGTGCTTAACCCGGGACATTGAACTTAGTACAGTCGAAGACTAAGAAGGGGATAAGCTTTCGAAATAATCAATTATACAAAAAAAGCTCAGAACTTTCTACAAAGTCCCAAGCCTCTTTTTTAAACAACATAAAATTTAAAATCTTATGAGAAATTTTAAATTCAATCTAATATACTATATTTTATTCGAAAAAGCTTAATAATAAAATTTTTTTATCAAGAAATAATCTACATCTATTAGGATACCTTTCTAAAATCTTATACGCTTACGCTCAAAAAAAGTCCGAAACTCTCTCTCTAAGAATTCCGGACTATTATAGTTATGGTACACAAAAAATCGGCACAAAATTAAGTTGCAACTAGGTTTTTGTGCCTTTACACATTTAGTCATGATTCCTCATGACTTTCATACACAATCTAAAAGGCTCTTACTCTTTAGTATTACATTTTAAATCACTCTGTTAAAATTAGGAAAATTATTTTAAATAACCAACTGATTAGATAATATTTTAATTTAAATCATGAATTTTATAGAGGGGTTTATAAATCGAAGATTCGGCATTCTAATATTTACCACAAAAAAAGCTCAGAACCTCTACAAGTTCCAAGCCTCATTTTTTAAATTTCAAAAAATTTTAATAAATGAAAAACCTTATTTATGCTTAAATATAGTATTTATTTTTGAAAAACAGAAAATTATGAAAAATTTCTGGCATTTTCTAAATGGTACTGCAAAATCACTTTATAAAGGAATGAACCTGAAAGCACTATCAATCTTTCAGGTTCATTAAAACGTCATGTAGTGTAAATATATGAAAATTTTTTATTTATCCAACCTTTGCATCCTGTTAATTTTCAATAAACAAAATAAAAAAAGCTCAGAACTTTCTAAAAGTCCCAAGCCTCATTTATTTAACAATCTAAACTTTAAATTATGCAACTAATTTAAATATATAGATGCTAATATACACTTTAAATTGAGATTTTAAAACCTCTCACAAATATTTTTTAAAAAATTAACTGTGACGCTGGCAAATACCGGAATAATTAGCAAAAAAGGTCTGAAATTCTCTCCAAATTTCAGACCATATGAAACCAAACAAAGGTACAATCACAAACAAACTCGCACCTTTTGCAACCTAAATAATACAATCTGAAAGGTTATCAAGCTTTCAGTCGAATGTTAAATTTAACATTCATGATTTCTAAATCGTTACAAGTTTAATGAGATTGAAAGATTTTTCCAAATTTTTCTAAAAAATATTAAAGCGGGTTATTGATATTGTTTTAATATTAATAATTGCAGGAGATATATAATAGAGTTGGTATATTTTAGCAATAAGTAAAAACAAAAGTGTGTCTGATAATTTAAAATGGACCTATTAATCATCTTAAATTAATACAAATAAAAAAGTCTGAAACTCAATTTGAATTCCAGACCACACATTTCAAAACATTTTATCATTGAGGCTAATATAGACATTAATTTCGGAATGTGAAAGAATTCTCGAGTAATTTTGAGAGGTCAGAAAGAGACGGAATAAATTAGATGCAATAAATTAGATGCAATAAATTAGACGCAATAAATTAGACGCAATAAATTAGACGCAATAAATTGCGTCTCTACAACAAAAAAAACAGGGACAAAAAAAACGGGAAATTTCTACTGAAATCTCCCGTCCCAAATGTATGGTCTAGCACAACTTTACATTTAACAAATATAGTACTTTACATTGAGAAAATTAAATTTTATGTAAAA
>CALCSX010000265.1 GCA_937894165.1 uncultured Saprospiraceae bacterium
ACGCAACTTTTATTCATACTTCGCAATACAAGAACAAAGATATTCAGCAAACTCTCTTGAACACACCCAGTTTTCTTGATTTTCAAGAACAACGAGATAAAAATCTCACTTCCGATCCCAAAATTGAATTCCTGAATTTTTTAGGAGCATCAAAAGAGGTATTTTAGGGTGTATATTGGAAAATTTTACTAAAAAGTCCAAAACGTGAAACGAAAAATTTCAGTTTTAAATCCTATCTACTGCAATCGCAATTCATTGTAGCTTATTTAATAGCATCTAAATGAAAGAAATCAATATAGACGGAAAATGCTTTAATTTCGTTATATTTGAACTTAAATAAGTGAATATGCTTGACAAGAAAAAAGTATTGCAGACAATAAATGATTTACCTGACTCCTTTTCAATTGATGAAGTAATTGATCGAATTGTTTTACTTCAAAAAGTAGAAACCGGACTCGAACAAGGCAGAAAGGGCGAAACTTTGACCACCTCGGAAGCTAAAACTCGATTAAAAAAATGGTTGAAATAATTTGGACAATTCAATCTATAGAGGATCTTGAAAAGATTGCCGAATATATTGCAAAAGATTCGGAAAAATATGCTCAAATGCAAGTCCAGAATTTTTTTGAAGCCACAAAATCATTGGAAGAATTTCCCAAAGCAGGTAGAATTGTTCCTGAACTAAATATCAAAGAAATTAGAGAAATCTTTGTAGGATTTTATAGAGTAATTTATCATATTATTTCAAAGGAAAAAATTGAAATTCTAGCTATTCACCACTCATACAGACTACTGAAAAAAAGGGAATTCTTCAAACTAAGGAAAAAATAAACTCTGTTTAATCAAACTAATATATTGATTAATCTGTCAGTTTTTACACTATCATTGTATCCAGTAAAATGAAGCAAATAGCTTCCATATTTCAAAGAGAAATTGGCTTGACCAAATTTAGATAATGTAAATAAAGAATTTTTCTCATTATTTTACAATAGTTTTTAGACCACCCCAGTATAATTTGCATTAAACCATCCCACCTCCAATTCAGTTAAAAAGATTCCTGATATTTGCACTCTAAACTGTATAACCAAGATGACAGATCTATTCAAAAAACTAAATTTCAAGGGCCAAGAGAAGATTTTCGTCCTCAACGCACGTGACAGCTTCCAGGCGGCGATGGAGGAAATGCGCCCATTCACCCAAGTAAAGGAAGGCATTGCGCCGGGCGATGAGGTGGAGTTTGTGATTGCATTCGCCCTAACGCAGCGGGAGGTCAATGAAGCGGTGGAAAGGTTTGGTCCACATCTTAAAGGGGATGCTACCGTTTGGATGGTTTACGCCAAGGGAAGCTCGAAATTGTACAAATGTGAGTTTAACAGGGATACAGGTTGGGATATTTTGGGAAAATACGGTCTTGAGGGGGTGCGGCAAGTGGCGATTGATGAGGATTGGTCAGCACTAAGATTTAGAAAGATTGATTATATTAAAAATCTGAGCAGGAAATTTGATTTGTTGTCTGAGAAATATAAGCGGGAGCAAGAAAAAGAGAAATGATGAAGAAGATTTTAGTGCTATTATTGGTAAAAATTAGTGTTTTAGGGAGTTTGTGGAGCCAAAATCAGCCGAGGGAGCAGCCTTTGGGGAATTGGATCATGTATTTCGGGGACAATAAAATAAATAAGAAATTTGGGATACATTCGGAGTATCAGGCGAGGAATTACTTCATTCCAAACACGCTGAGCCAAACATTGATTAGAACGGGGCTCAATTATTATATCAGTCCGGTGAGCATGGTGACTGCGGGCTATGGATTTATCTATACGGAACCGTCTTCGAGTGAGGGTGGCAGTACGACTCTAGAACACAGGATTTGGCAACAATTGATCCTGCGACACAGAACCTACAATATTCTTCTGGAGCATCGATACCGACTGGAGCAGCGTTTTGTAACGAATTTGACGACTGACGATTTTATTTTTGACAATAGAATCCGTTACAGACTTCAGGCTTTGATACCGCTTTACAATATTTCACCCTACCTGAGACACTTTTACATTTCGTCCTATAATGAGATTTTTATGAACCTGGGCAGGGAATTGTCGGGCCAATATTTTGATAGAAATAGACTGTATTTTGCTCTGGGCTTTCAGTTGAGCCCTAAATTCAATCTACAATTGGGCTATTTGAATCAGGTGATTTCGCTACCGGGAGGGTTGTTGCCGGATATTAATCACAATTTACAGATGAGTGTCGTCTATAATATGGATGACTTGACAGGGTTATTTTCCGCAAAACAGCAATAGGGATGATGAAATTTATTTGGAGTACAATTTTAGTGGCAATTGCAAATTGGGGATTTTCACAAAAGGCAATTTACGAGGGAAATGCACGGTGGATGGTTGACAGTTTGGGGGTGGAAAAATATGAGTATAATGTTGGGGATTCGCTGATGATTCCTGATGGTACCTACGATTTGAAGTTGAAGCGGGATTTGGCGAATGGTGGGATTCATGAATTGCTGCATTTCGAGAGTAAATATTCGAAGGGGGTTTTAGATGGTCCGGTGAAGATTCATATGTACAAGATATCTTTTAACATTTTGGATTTTGACAATGCCGGAGTCGTGTCAGAGACGAAAGGTCAGAAAATGAGAATCGAAGGGATATATTCCGCAGGAAATCCTGTGGGAGAATGGAAATTTGTACATAAAAATATGGAAATGCCAGGTGATTCAAGTATTCTAAATTATAATTTGGATAGTCGTCAATTGAAATACAATAGTGGCAGGATAAGTGGCGGCGGGAAGGTAGATGAAAACCAGCTTTTCGATGGAAAATGGACTTGGAAGGAAGGTGATGTGGAGAAAATTTATACTTATGACAAAGGAATTTTGACGGGAATGAGCCATGCAAATGAGAGTCTCGACACCCTACTTCGCTTGGAAAAATCCTTTGCTGAAAGTTCTGATAGTATTGTCATGGCAAAAGATGCAAGAAAGTGGGTGTACTTTCCGGGGGCAGAGGGCAATCTTGAAAGGATGCAGAGTTTGGTGGATCGAAATATGAGTCGAGGATGGAAAGCGCATGATTTTGCAGATAGACAAATGACACGTTTCCCCAACTTCACATTGCCGGAAATAAAAGGAACTGCACGAATTTACCATCGAATTTCCCAATCAAATAGACAAGAATTAAAGGATCAATTGCAAAATATCAGATTTCTTGATAGTCTGTTAATGAAAGAGATAGAATTGCCTGTTTTCCAACTAAGGAGAGAAAAGCATAACGAGATGGACAGTTTGCTTCGAGTGGGAGAAGATTTTATGCTTAGAAATGGGGAAATTTCAAATATAATTCATGATTTCTTGATGGATAGCAGCAGGCTTATTTCACCCTATTTGCTGCAAATAAATGATCGTAGGAAGTGGAATACTCATGAGGAAGCTGCGCAATATTTGATTGACGAAGTTTTGGAGCAGAATGATTTATTCGATGTGATAATGCGAAGTCTTGAAGAGGAAAAAGAGGTTTTGCGAGTGAGGGGAACTGTAGAGGAATTGGAAGAGGAGTGGTTTTATATGAATAGGGCAGTGGAGACGAAATATCAGCCCGATAGCCTCAGTTTTTTGGCGCCGGATATCTATAATCGCTTTT
>CALCSX010000266.1 GCA_937894165.1 uncultured Saprospiraceae bacterium
ACACAATAAATCTCCAAAATTAAGAAAAGGATAAAATTGCCAAATCTTGCAAAAAAATAAATAAGATTCTGCATCTTTGGTTATAGGTTTTTAAATACTCTTTCTGTCCATTAAGAAAGAAAATCTATGAGAATTTTTCAGCGCTATTCCCGTCCCTTTTACTACTGCTCTTAAAGGGTCATCAGCAATATGCACCGTGAGTTTTGTCTTATTCGAAATTCTTAAATCAAGCCCTCGCAAGAGTGCTCCACCACCTGTCAAATAGATTCCGGTCTTATAAATATCGGATGCAAGTTCGGGCGGGGTCGCCTCAAGGGCCTTTAATACGGCTTCCTCAATTTTCGAAATTGATTTGTCCAATGCATGCGCTATTTCCTGATAACTTACTGTTATTTGCTTAGGAATTCCGGTCATCAAATCTCGTCCATTAATGGCGTAATCATCAGGTGGATTCTCTAATTTAGGTAAGGCACTACCCACATGAATTTTGATTTGCTCCGCAGTACGCTCACCGATCAAAATATTATGCTCTCTTTTCAAATGATCCATAATATCGTAGGTAAATTCATCCCCCGCAGTTCGCAGAGATTGGTCAGTAACAATTCCTGACAATGCAATTACAGATATTTCAGTCGTTCCACCTCCAATGTCTATAATCATATTGCCGATAGGCTCTTCAACATCGAGACCTATCCCTAATGCTGCAGCCATAGGCTCATGAATAAGATATGTTTCTTTGGAATCTACGTGATCTGCGGAATCGAAAACCGCTCTTTTTTCTACTTCTGTAATTCCTGAAGGGATACAAATAACCATCTTCATGTGTGTGAAGAAAGTTCTTTTCGAATCGATCATATTGATCAAGCCTTCTATGAGAGATTCGGCCGCTTGAAAATCGGCTATTACGCCATCTTTCAATGGTCGGACTGTCTTGATATGCTCGTGAGTTTTTTCATGCATTTGCATTGCCTTGCTTCCCACAGCAATAGTATTACCTGTTCGTCTGTCAATGGCGACAATAGAAGGTTCATCAATGACGATTTTGCCGTCTTGTATGATTAATGTATTAGCAGTACCAAGATCTATCGCTAGTTCTTTGGTGAAAAATTTAAAAAATCTCATTCTTTGTCGCTGGTTTTATTCACTTTTTAGCAAAGCAAGTCCAAATTTAGTCAAAATAATCTTACTCATACGATTTATTCTTTTAAATAAGATTAATTAACAAAGATAAATAATTATTTTAATTCCTACGGATGAACTATAACTACTTGAAAACTATCCTTCTGTAGGTATTTTTCCGCCAGATGCCTTATATCATTCGGTGTAACGGATTTTATTTTAGTAAGAATATTACCTAAAACTTCGAAGTCTGCACCTTCACATTTTAAATTTCTTAACATAGAAGCGATACTAAAAACACTGTCCAAAGACGTAACCAGATTACCTAATAAATAATTTCTCGCCATATTCAATTCCTTGCGGCTAATGGTCGTATTTATTAGGTCTTGCATCTCGTTCCAAATTTCAATCATGGCGGCTTCCAGGTTTTCAGCTCCTGTTTCTGTAGCTATCATCCAATACGAGTCGAACCGCATTAATTCCACGGAGGAATAAATATTATATGTCAATCCTTTATCCTCTCTAATATTGCTCATCAATCGAGAACCGAAATACCCGCCTAAAATCTGATCCAGTAAGATTAAACCGGGATAATCCTCATGCATTCGCCCCGGAATTCTTTTACCGATGCGGATAGAGGATTGGAGTTTATTCACTCCTTCAATTCTTAAAATTCCTTTGGGTTCGTTGATGATAGGAGGCAAATGTATTTCAGGCACTTCGCCTCGCTTGATGGCTCCCAAATAAGTATTCAATAGCAATTGGCAATTCTGAGGAAGATCCCCGGAAACTACTGCGAATGCATTGACACCGACATAATTTGTGGTGTAATGATCGATGATATCTTCTCTGGTGAGGATATCTATGGATTCGAGGGTGCTATTGTATCCGTAAGGATGCGTATCACCGTAAAGAAGTTCTGTCAAATGTCGGTAGGCAACGATGTCATTCTGACTCATATCTTCCTTCAACTTTTCCTTGGCATTCTTTTTGAATTTTCTAATTTCTTCCTCAGGAAATATGGCGTCTTTGAGTGTACTTACAAACTCGGGAAGCATCAATTCGAAATACCTGCTCAATGAAAAAAGTGACATTCCACTGTGTTCAAGACTGGAAAAAGTCGATAAAGTGCTCCCATAATAATCGAAATATTCAGCTAGCTCTGTTGAATTGAAAGTCGTGGTTCCTTCCTTTGTCAAAAAAGTGCAGGTTCGAGAAAGGGACTGTTTCTTCTCAACAGGTCTACCTGCCAGGAAAATTACATCTATTTTACAAACACCCGGTGAGCCTCCCGCCAACTCATAAACCTGAATTCCGTTGTCTAAAATATATTCTTTAGGAATGGGAAGATCAATGGGAGGCAAATCTGCTATTTTCGGACCTTTTTTCCTATCCACTTTGCTTATATTGTCCATATATTAATAAAAATTGATATTTGAAATCGTTTTAGACGATTTTCAATCACTTGAATTGAATTTTGCGCTGCAAGGTTAAATATAAATTCTTTAAATTTATAAATTATCGTACTAACGGGTTAATTTTGCCTGTCAGTATCCGAAAATTAAATAGATGCTATTTTATTTTTTGAAATGAAATGTCCTTTTCAATAATTGAATCTCAAAGTTTATAAAAATTTTAATATGAAATTTAATGTCAATTCAGGTGATTTATTAAAAAAATTAACTGTAGCAATGGGAGCGGTAGCTTCTAACCCAATGATGCCTATCCTGGAGGATTTTAAATTCCAGTTGGAAAATTCAACTCTTACAATCACTGCTTCTAATCTCGGCACGACTATAGAGACCAAAATAACCGTCAATGAGGAGATGCCCGGCGTGGCGGCAGTACCTGCAAAATTATTGACTGATACGCTTAAAGCTTTGCCGGATCAGGCTGTAACAATAGAATTGGATGTTGAGGAAAATATAATTTATATTACTTCTTCATACGGAAAATATAATATGGCCGCTAACAATGTGGAGGATTTTCCGAAATTACCGGTTTTTGATAATGTGCAATCATTTTCCTTTAGCACCGATGTATTGTATAATGTTATCAACAAAACATTATTTGCTACCAGCAATGATGATCT
>CALCSX010000267.1 GCA_937894165.1 uncultured Saprospiraceae bacterium
AATTACAACTTACAGGTCCGTCAGTGATCAAATTGATATAGTAAGTTCCTGCTTGCACCACAAAATCAGGGTTTGGCAGTGACTGCGTCAATGCTTCATCCAACCAATATGTCAATACTCCCGGTGAGCTTCCCGCTGTAAGAGCAGGATCCGTTAAATCCACACCCTCAGCAGGACATTTGCCTTCCGGATCTGTAATATTCAACTCACCAATAGCAGTGATTTCTACCGGTTCAGTTACATACTCACACTCCACATTATCATTGTTTAATACTGTAATTCTTGCAGTATACAATCCCGGTAAAGCCGGTTGAATAGTCGTGAATAAATTTGTCGTAGTGACTAATAATTCTCCATCTCTGAAAATTTCATACGTTCCTCCAACTATCGGCACTGAAACTCTTGCGGTAACAACTGCATCAGGACCCGGACAAACTGAATAACTGCTCAAAACAAGCTCATTATCCGGAAAAAATCCAACTGAACCCGATGCTTGATATGAGTTTTTACAATTATCATAGCCTAAAAAGAAATACGTCGCGATCGAACCATTCATATTGGGCACTAAATCCATGAAAACTGAATCTGTCTGACCAACATTATTTGGAAAAGGTAGAGGTCCGGCATATTGATTGGAATTAGTACTCTGTAATATCCAATGGTAAGGTAAAGCTACTTCTCCCTCAGGTTGCAAATTTATCATATTTAAATTCGCACTGTTATCGTCACCACATATCAAACCATATCCAACTTCATAAGTAGGTTGCGTCCAGGTAGGCACTTCTTCTTGAAGTAAGAATTCCTTACAACCATCAAAATATCTGAAAGTATAAATTCCGTCACTAATCAAGTTAGAGAACATACCTGTTCCCGGTGGCGCATCAGATTCAGATGTCTTTCCGATAAAGTTTGGACCGGCAACTATACTATATATATCAGATGAATTATTTAATGGATTACCATTAACCCCCTCAATAATCATTTGTCCCGAACCGTAACATTGCTGATCAGAATCGACAGTTGCTGTGGGGCTTTCATACAATGGAACATCCACGGTTTGACTACATGTAATTCCACAAGCATCAGTAATTAGATAGGTATACATACCGGGCTCCAGGGACTGCGTATTTCTCCTCCCGGAATTTTCTGTCATCACTTTAGGATAACCCGGTAAAGAAATACCTCCACTAGTTAAATCAATTGTCAAAGGATAAGTAGGGTTGTAGGGAGGCCCGTTAGTAACATTGGTTTCCAGCCTAATCAACTCACTTCCACTTGAAGGGCATAAAAAATTGTGATTACAGCTAAGTGATGCATCAGAAGGCCCATCCAAGCCAACATTTATAGTTCTTTGCTCCATACAACCATCAGTAATTGTAATTACATAGTCACATGGTCTCGGTAAATTATTTAAGGTAAAACTTGGCGGTACATTATCGAATGTTTCATTGTATCCACAGCCTACACTTACGACAGTTAAAGTATACGGACCTATACCATTTTGGCAAGTTGTTACTACTAAAGCTCCATTTCCCTCTTCGCCCGGATCACCGCAATTACCCGGCGCCCCGGTAGCACTCAAACAAGGTGCAGAATACGCAGGAACATTTATCGTTCTCGTTCTTATTGAACCACATTCGTCCCTCACACTTACTACATAAGTAGTACTACCTTGCAATATCCAAAAAGTAGGATTATCAGTTGAAGTTTGTCCTACCAATGGATCACCAGGTTGAGTAGATGAAATTACTTCAAATAAATAAGGAGCGGTCCCACCCGTTGCATTGAAATTGTATTCTGCATCGCCGTCACAATTCTCATAGCCCAATCTTGTAAAATTCAAATTTGGCTGTGGCGAATTAGAAGGAACCTGAATATTATAAGTCTTGAAGTTTCCACAGGAATCTCTTGCTTGCATTTGAAATGAAGAGCCTGCTACGGTGTTGGGGAATACAAATTCTTCAACATCTTCATATGCCGGCAAGCCTTGCCCATTTGCAGGTAAAACTCCATTGGGTTCGGATATCCTAAATTCGTAAGGTGGTCTTTGCTGAGCGAGGGTGGCATTGGTTATGGTAAAATTACCTATTGTTATAGTACCAACTTCTCCATCCATACAATCGCCAAATGTTACGTTGGCGGTAAATTGCCAATTTTGTTGATAATTCCCGGGCACATTTATCATAAATGTATGCTCCGTATTATCCGTTTTAAATTCTGTTACTGTAAAATTTCCCGGAGGTAAAGTCTCAAATAAATAACTCGAAGTACCCGGGCCCAGCGTAGTTTGCGGATAACCTTGCCCGGTAACAGCATAAATGCTAGTCGTAGAGGCTCCTGAAATACTAATGGTTCCATCCGCGATACATCGGGACTCCGTGGAATTCACCATTCCGGTGAACTGAGCCATAAGCCCTCCTACAGAGCTCATCAATATCAAAGTTAAAATGATGCTCCTTGAAATATTTTTATAAAAGTGATTACCTTGTAGTAATGAAACTTTTACTTTCTCAGAAGAAATACCATTAGATTGAATAATTTTGACATTTTCATTGCCACTATTAATTGGAAGGTTGGGAAAGAACTGCATCTTTGAAAATTTTAGTTAGTGTAGTTGATTTTGTAAATTTCCATATGTGAATACTTACATAGACTCAATCAGATTGTCTGACTGTTTCATAGTGCAAATGTAGATGCAGTGTCACAATTTGACTGTAGATGAAATAGGAAACTAATGTAGTTGGATCTCTACATTTATCAACCCGCAATAATATTCCTAAATAAATTTTTTTTCAATTTTTTCTATTGTATGATTGTACTTATGGCAATATTTATTTGTTAATATTTGCTAGGTTGTATTTTATATTATTTAGGACAACCATATTTGGTTGACGATATTTAATAAATAATTACTTCAATTTTCATTCTTATAAATAATTATTATTATATTTTATACAATGATTTACTGTTGTTTATATTTTAATATTATTGCAAAATAATTGATAATTATAAACTCTTGAATTATTTAATTTATTTACAAAAAAACATGTTTTATTACTACATGATGTCATAAAATCCTAAAATGCGAATTAGAAATTTTAGTTACTTTCCTCAAAAATTGTTTTCTTTACCATTGTGTTGATAAAATCCACTTTATTTTATAGGTGTGTAGTAACTTTTAGAAATATTATTAAAAATGAATTCTCAAAAACTAAAGTTCCTCGTCATAGATGATCATCCCATCGTAGTGTTAGGGATAAAATTATCGCTTCAGGATATTTACCCCAATTTGCAGGTAACTGAGCTTTGCAATGTCAAGGAGATATTTAAAAGCATTGAATCGACTAAATTCGATTTAATTTTTCTGGATGTAAATATTCCGGGAATTGAAAGTGCCATATTACTTGAACAAATAATCCAGCGCTACCCTGCTGCTAAAATCCTCATCTATTCTATGACTTCTGAGGATCTTTACGCTAAAAGGTTCTTGCGATTAGGTGCAATGGGTTTCCTCTCAAAAGAAGCTTCTCCCAAAGAATTAACAAGAGCAGTGGAGGTTATTTTGGAAGGAAAAAATTATATTAGCGAAAATCTAAGTCAAATAATTCTTAGGGATTTTCAACGTCGTAGACCGGACAACGCATTCGAATCACTTAGCCAGAGAGAAATGGAAGTTACCAGACTGCTTGTCAAAGGAGTTTCAATGCAGAATATTTCAGAAGTGATGAATCTGCATACATCCACTGTAAGTACTTATAAAACACGAATTTTTAACAAATTAAATGTTAGCAATATAATTGACTTGAAAGAATTGGCTAAAATATATAATTTGGATTTATAAGATTATTCAAGAATATCGATCCGAAATCTTCACAGATAGGTATTTATCCATTAAGATAAATACCGTTAGAATAGATACTACATATTATAATTATTTTTACTACAATACTTTCCAACTTTTACTACATGAAATCTTGTAAACACATCACATCTTTGTCTATTGAATGCTTTTCTTATCAATTAGCATCTAATTATAGCGCGTGTTGTGAATGATTCATATAAAGTGGTCGATAGTCTAAGGATTATTTGCCACTTTAAGTTTTATACAGAAGTGGGAAAGGTAATAAGAACTAAAGTTCCTTTCCCAAGCTCACTTTCTATCTTAATCTCCCCCTCCATTTCCTTTAATAGACTAAATATTAATCCATAGCCAAGATGGAAGCGATTTTCAAAATATACCCGACCTAACTTATCTATCTCATATATTTTTTCAATTTGCTCCTCTGACATGCCGGCTCCGGTGTCTTTAAAACTAATCCTTACCCTTTCTTCATCCAACAATTCACCGGAAATAAATATTTCTCCATTGTGCGTGTTTTTACAAGCATTTTCGATTACATTCCGAAAAATCGTTTCAACCAAAGGTCTTCTGTTTGTTATTTCAATACCAGTATTCTCATCAATTACTAATTTATTGTTCTTAGCGATCCCAGTAGCATAAGCAAAGTCCTTAATATTCATCAATGATTCCATAATAGAGAACTTAGTAGTTGGATGTCCCTCAAAAGTAGTTCTGTCTAATTGAAACCATTGAATAAATTCCAATACAAAATGGTATAGTTTCGACGTACTGTCAGATAATGTAGCAAAATGAGGCTTCAAATTTTCAGGTGTGAGTTTATTGATGTTTTCTGACATATTATTCATTACCTGGGAAATGAACTTAAGTGGCCCTTTGATATCATGCGTAATGATTGAAATCATTAACTCGTTTTTCTCACTTGCTCGTTCCAAATTCAGAATTGAATTTTCCAATGTTTTAGTTCGTTCCTTTACCAATTTCTCCAATTCTAAATTCCTTCTATTTAATTGCACCGTTCTCAATTGTATCAGCAACATCATACTCAGGAAAAATACAATACTCAGAAGAATAAAAAACCACCAAGTCTCGTAAATATGAGGTAAAACCGTAAAGCTATAATTGATAAGATCATAATTATCCTTACCAAATCCTCTTAACTTTCGAACCTCCAAATCATAATCACCCTTTGATAAATTATTCACGGTAATAGCATTGCCTGCTTCTACAGGATACCACCTCTCATCAGATCCTATTATTCTGTATTCCATCCGCAAATTATTGGGATGACCAAAATAGGCCGAAGATATTGTGAAAGTTATTCTATTAAAGTCCGGCTGAAGTTCAAGATGTTCCCCAACATCGTATATTACTGAATCTGACATTTCAATACTCTGAATACGAATCGGATTCACCGGTAGTGAAATTGGATGAATATAAGGGTCTAATAAGACAGGTCCCACCAAATTCCCCATCCAATAATAACCATCCTTCGTCGAAATCATCCCTGCTTGATTGCCTCCACCATTGAATTCATTATTATAAAAACCGTAGGTCTTATCATAATAATTATAGTACACATTCTTTAACTCACCCCGTGCATAGGACATAATATCTTCAACACTAAACTGAAACAAGCCTTTATTAGTAGGAATCCACAGAAATCCATTATTATCTTCTAAAAAGTAATGTGCAAATTTTAAATACCCTTCCTGATCAAGTGGGAGTGGAATCAATTTCTCATTCTTATACATAAAGTAACCGTCTCCATAACTAAAAAGGAGCATTTCACCATTTGAAAGTCTGCCACAGTGCCTCATGTATTTATGCTCCGTTCCGTTAACTATCGAGACCTCCTTGAAATCATTTTTTATTTCAAATATTCCTTCGGTTGAAATCAACCAAAACTTCTCCTCATCATACTTATACAACTTATTAAATAATAAGTTATAGTTTTCATGTAATATTTCAACCCTATAATTATCATCAGGATAAATCATAATTAACATCTTATAGGTTAATGCCAATAATTGTGTATCTGAATACTGATAAATACTCCTAAAAAATTCCGGTAAATAAAATGAATCTTTTAATCTTAGATTGGAATCGTATATATTGACTTCATTAACTTTAAAATCAGGTGCGTAAATATTTCCTTGGCTGTCTTTATAATAAGCATAAATTCTTGCATCATCACTCCCAAAATTTTTGCTTCGACCATCTGCGTAATATATAAATCCATTATCAGTTAATTTCCCTCCATCGGTCAATTCCAGAATAGTCCCTACTGAACTTGCGTAGAACTCTGATTCAGAATTATTATCAAATTGAACACCATGGGACAAAGCTGATCTAATTGGACTTTGTTGGATCAAAAACAATCCGATTAAATGACTACCAAATGCCCATATTTTCTGCTTCGGATCGAAGGTTCCATGCTTAATTGGGCCAAAATCAGGGAGATATTCGATTAATTTTTTAAAATAAAGCTTTTCTTCCTGATAAATCATCTCATAAAGTGTGCCTTCATGAAGTGCATAGGGTTGATCAGGTTGTTCAAAGAAAAATGCTTTCGTGAGATCTAAATTTATTGGAGATTTGGTATCAAAATCATACAATTTATCATCCATTCTCTGAACCTGAGCAGATTTATAAATTCTATATTCTTTTTGACTGAAATAGAAAAACTTATCACCTATAGTTTTGTAAGTTTTAAATTCATCTTCCGTTCCTAGATGAATTATCCTAATACTGTCAAAATAAATCAATTCATCATCCCAGGTTTTTATATAATTTTGATTGTTAGATGTTCTTCTACGCAAGTAAATATCTACTCCCTTCACCTTTAAGGAATCAGATATTGAATCAGGAATACCCTCAAGAAGATATTTAAAATTATTCTTGAATTGGATTTTGTCATCGTAGTTGCCACTAGTTACCGTTCCTGTCTTTTCATCGACAATATATGCATTATCCTTCGAATCATAATAAACTATCCTACCATCAGACATCTTTAAAAAACCGTGTATTCTTAATCCGGTATTAATATTAAACTTTGTCCTGAAATTTACACCATCAAACTTGACCAAACCACTCTCGGTACCCAACCACAAATTCCCATAATTGTCAAACGCCATCCCCTTAACACTATTCTGTGGCAATCCATTGTCACTGTTAAAATGCTGTAGTCTGTAATTTCCGGGATTTCCGGATTCCGAATCAAAGGTGTATTGGGGCTTCGCTGATGTTAACATTCCCAGCCACAGACAACTAACTAATACCAATTTCCAAAAAATGGCTCCCCTCATTACTTTCAAATTATAATAATGCTATGTAAAAATAACCTTTCTTTTATCTTTTTACAGACCCATTCCATCTTTTATTGATCTTCTGCGACGATTACTCTTTTTACCTGCTTTCTAAATGAACATAATTTTCTATTTTTGCTTCAAACTTTCTCTCTTGGTTTTTCAGACCTGCAGACCGAAAAATAATATCAAAAACTCAAATCACTAATCATGAAAAAGCAACTCGACGATAAGTTAGAAAAGGAAATACTCGAAATACTCAAAAAGCGTTTCGAAAAAAATATGAATCGACATAAAGACATAAAATGGTCTGACGTCGAAGCTCGACTTTTAGAAAACAAAGCCACACTTTGGTCACTCAATGAAATGGAAACTACCGAGGGTGAGCCGGATGTGGTAGGGAAGGATGAAAAAACCGGAGAAATCATTTTCTTTGACTGTTCAGTTGAAAGCCCGAAAGGCAGAAGAAGCATTTGCTTTGACCATGAAGCACTCGAGTCGAGGAAGGAACATAAGCCTAAAAATAGCGCAGTTAATATGGCTAGGGAGATGGGCATAGAGTTACTTTCTGAAGAGCAATATCGTCATTTACAAGATTTAGGCGAGTTTGATCGCAAAACATCAAGTTGGATCCAAACTCCGGTAAAAATCCGAAAATTGGGCGGGGCATTATTTGGCGACAGACGATTTGATACGGTATTCACTTACCACAATGGCGCAGAATCTTATTATGGAGCAAGGGGATTTCGGGGCTTTTTGAAGGTATGATCATTTTAGTTTCGGTTTTGATGATGATCAATTATTTTTTTCTCGGAAATCGAGAATTCGGTAAAGAGAGTTCTTGTCAACTCCCTCTTATCTACTAATTTATATGCTTACAAATTACATAACATTATCTCTTATTCTTTTTTTTGCCATTTTTGCTACCTTCGAAGGCGTCAGAATAATCAAAAAGAAGGAGAAAAGTAAAAATTTAACGAAATACTACTCTTTTGGTATTCTTATCGATATTGCGATACTATTACTATTTTATTTAATAAATAGAAGCCTCTACTCCCCAATAGGATTTGATCAATATGATAAAGGAATAACAATGAATTTTGATATTGTCAGCCTGGCAATAAGTATCTACCCTATTTCATTCTTTCTTTCTTTTTTGCCAAAAAGCAATCTTTATCCCAAGGATAATATCCAAAATGAGAAAGAAATATATGGGTTTCCGGTTAAATTGATGCCTAAAACTTATAGCCAAACAGCATTATTCTTTTTCTACATTGTATTCGGAGTTCTACTGGAAGAACTAGTAATAAGACAATTCTCATTCTACACCTTCAATCCACTTTTTGGTTTTGATGGGGACCTTTTAGTGATTGTAACAGCAATCCTTTTTGCCTTACCTCATTTTTATCAAGGGTATAAAGGTCTCATTTTTCATTTTATTAATGGTTTGATCCTTTCTAAAATTTTCTTAATATCAGGAAATTTTGCCTTCCCATTTTTCTTACATCTAGTCCTTAATTTGCCTATTATTGTACTTTCTATTCGCAGGATCAATGATCTGAAAAAATTAGAAAATACCAAGTAAAAATTTACATTCCACGAAATCTGTGAAATCTTTGAGACCAAACCTATGCCGTAGGCATTCAATCAAACCGAAGCCCAATCCCTCTATTTTAAAACAAAATCCCAAGAACTTACCCAACCCAGAACGAGCCGAAGGCGACAGAACTCATAACAGCCGTTAGGCAACAGAACAGCCGTCAGGCAAAAACCGCAAATTCATAACTATAACCCCCTTTTTCATAAGTCCCCACCCACTTCCTTAGCTTAACTTTGATTCAACAATAAAAATTAAAAGCTATGAAAAAAATGCAAACCCTCCTCGTCACTATATTTGTGACCCTCCTATTGCCCCTGGCAATAACTGCTCAATTGAAAAATATAGATTTTGAAGAGTGGATCGATTATGAACCCGGAGATATAGGCCACTTTCAACCCTTGGGCTGGGACTGTGTTCACCGAAATCTAGGCACAGAACTAGAATCCGGAAGCGATTGGTTTATCTTGCCACCGGATTCCATAGCTCAAAATGGTGATTATGCTATTCAAGTCAGCGTCTGGTATAATTACACCAAAGACATGGCAGTGCAAAAAGCTCCGATTGATTACCGTCCGGATGCTCTTACAGGATTTTTCAAATACAGACACAACTTCCTCTCCCCTTTCGAAGACATAATCGATACCGCACAAATTAGTGTATATCTATGGAAAAGAAACCCCGGCAGTTCAGTTTCAGATACCATAGGAAGAGGAATCCTAAATATCGGTGATGAAACCTTGGAATTTGCTCAATTTCAAGTGAATATCGAATATTTCTCTGACGAAATGCCGGATTCTGTTTCTGTTGTATTGGATCCTTCTCTCATAAATAGATACCAGCATAGTCAGTATATAAGCAATTACAGCTTTACTTCTTTCCTCAGTGTCGATAACATTTCTCTCGAGAGCAGATCCAATAGTTTTGAAAGAGTCGAAGCAATATCCTATGAGGTTTACCCCAACCCCGCCACGGATCAAATTCACATTCCGGATTTCACAGGTGAGGTAAGCATTCATGATTTGTCCGGTAGAAAAGTTCTAATTGATAAGCTGGATTTACATCAGCCATTGTCACTGAATGCCATCCCTGGCGGCATCTACATTTTATCACTGAATAATGGAACATCAACACAACAAACTAAAATTATTAAGCAATAAATACTCGTAAATTTTCTTGTTTTTCTGGGATGAGGGCGGATTTTTCTGCCCTCTTTATTTTTTCCATCTCAAGTTGAGTAAAATGCGGGGCGTGTGAGATCTGTGAAACCCCAAAAATGCTAAAGGCACCCTACTGCGGTAATCTGTCTGAACCTTGATTCTCTCGATTCTAGGATTTCTAGATTAGAATGTCAAAATTCAATCCACCTTTGTTTATATGAATCCTTAAAATTTAACAATATGCTGCAAGCATATCCAATCTGCGAAATCTGCGAAATCTGCGGGAGATTCCCATGCCACAGGCATCCAAAAACGAAGCTCAGGTCCCCAAATTCTCCTATAATTTTAAGAACCTGCCCAACCCAGAACTCAGAACACAGAACGTTCATAGTCACCCGCCAATCTGTGTCAAATCCGTGAAATCCGTGAAATCTGTGAGACCCAAATCAATGCCACAGGCATCCGAACCTCTATCTGCGTAAATCTGCGAGATCAGCGGGAGAAAAAAATGCCCCCGGCCTCCTCATCTATGTCAAATCTGTGAAATCTGTGAGAACCAACCAATGCCTCAGGCATCCGAACCGCTCTCTGAGCAAATCCGCGAAATCTGCGGGAGATTCCCCATGCTGAAGGCATCCTAAACCGCTCTCCACTCCGCTCTTCCGAGCCGTAGGCTCCCATTCGTGCCCATTTTAAAAGCTGTAATTGTGAAATAACATATTTTCCCGGCTGCTAAAGCCTTAAGCCTTTAAAAATCTATCCCCCAGCCGCTATTCGCGCCTTCGTGGCTAAAAACAAATGCCACAGGCTTCTCCATCTGTGTCAAATCTGTGGAATCTGTGAAATCTGTGAGACCACACCAATGCCACCGGCATCCCGAACCGCTCTCCGTGCAAATCCCCGAAATCTTCTGGAGATTCCCATGCCACAGGCAGCCAAAAACGAAGCTCCGGTCTTCAATTTCTCCTATAATTTCAAGACACCTGCCCAACCCAGAACTCAGAACACAGAACGTTCAAAGACACCCGCCAATCTGTGTCAAATCTGTGGAATCTGTGAAATCTGTGAGACCACACCAATGCCACCGGCATCCCGAACCGCTCTCCGTGCAAATCCCCGAAATCTTCTGGAGATTCCCATGCCACAGGCAGCCAAAAACGAAGCTCCGGTCTTCAATTTCTCCTATAATTTCAAGAACCTACCCAACTTAGAACACAGAACCCAGAACAGCCGAAGGCATCAGAACAGCCGAAGGCGACAGAACCGCAAATTCATAAGTAATTCCGCCTTTTTCATAAGTCTCCGCTCATATAATTAGTTAAATTTGCTTTAATTAAAATTATATCCATGAAAAAGATCTACCTCTTCCTCATCTTCATCATTATACCTTTTTTAGGAAAATCACAGCTAGTCAATCCCGATTTCGAAGAATGGATAGATTTTCACCCGGATGACGTATCAAATTTCATTCCGAATGGATGGTCTTGTTTTCATTACTGGGGAAGTAATCCCATAGCAAGCAACTTTTTTATCAATCCCCCGGTGCTTGAATCACACAACGGCGATTATGCCCTCATGCTCAGCGTTTGGTATTTCTACACAAAGGACATGGCTGTACAAAATGCCCCTATTGATTACCGTCCGACAGCATTGACAGGTTTCTATAAATATGAAAATAATCTTATATTTTTAGTCGGAACCGCTGAAGAAATCATTGATACAGCACAAATATCTGTCTACCTCTGGAAATGGAATGCCACGACCTCTCGAAATGATACCATCGGGAGTGGCATTCTGAACATCCATGAAGAAATTTCCGATTACGAAGCTTTCACAGTAAATATAGATTACTATTCAGACGAAATTCCAGATTCAATCACTGTTGTATTAGATCCTTCAATGGTCAATAGATATTTAGACCAAAATTACATCAGTGAAAATAATTTTTCCTCCTTCTTAACTATTGACAACCTGTCCTTGCAGTCATCTACAAATAATAATGAAGTGAGCCAACAATCTTTATATCAAATCTACCCTAATCCCGCTACTGATATGTTACAAATTCCGGATTTCTCCGGCGAAGTCAACATTTACGATTTGTCCGGCAGAAAAATCCTCAATGACAAGCTGGAATTACATCAACCTTTGTCATTGAATAAAATCCCGGAAGGTATCCACATTTTGTTATTGAACAATGGATCATCAACTCAGCAAACTAAAATTGTTAAACTATAATAAACTTAAATTTTCGTATTTTTCTGAAAGGGCGGATTATCTGTCCTCCGATATTAAAAAAGTTTGGATTTATTTCCAAAATCAGCTTTGATATAAAAATTAAACTTTAAAAATAAATCCTATATCCAACATTCATGGACAAAGTATTATAAGACATTCGAATCCCCTCATCTGTTTTGTTCCAATCTTGCATACTATATCTGAAATCCGGCCTCAAATACAAAATTGATTGTTCGCTTACCTTTCTTTGCAAACTCAATCCTCCTAAGAGTCCAAGCCCTATGGATTCCCTGTAAGGATTAAGGTTATCAATCTTTTCAATCGCATCCAAACCTGTCATTATCTTACCATCAGAATTCAAAGAGAGATTTATTACCGCTCCGGCATCTAATTGAAAAGACCAATTTTTATTCATCTTGATGGTATAACCTATCATCACCGGAATATCTATAATTGTATGACGATTTTCACCTTTTTCCACTACCGATCCTCTAATTATGGTAGTATCTATGGGAACACCATAATAATCGAAATCAATTATTAATTTTTGAACCGCTTCTTTCTCAAAAGAAAATATATCTTTAATTTGAGTGAACCGCCCACCTAAAGAAAAAGAAAAATTATTTCTCAATTTCACACCTACCATCCCCCCAAAATTCCATGTATACCAAGGCATCTCTGTCTCAGATCTTAAGTTATAAATTTCTTGTTGGTTGGGATGAACAAGCTCCATTGATTTATATGGAATTCCTCCGCCTGCATAAATTTCGACAAACCAATCAGGTTTGACTTTTTTTCTGATAGTTGGACATAACGGAAGTTTACTTGGCTGAAAATCTAATATCTGAAAATTATCTACCGAATAATGTTTATTATCTAAAATAATAGCTTGCCCTACTTTAGTAAACACTGTACTTATTTCTTGAAAATCATTAAGGGTTTCGTTTAAATCTTCATCACCATTTTCAAACTTAGTTATAGTAGGAGAATGTTTATTTTGAAGTTTTGAATTTATGTTACTCTTATTACTTATTGATTTAGTTGACTTAAAGTCGCGTTTCGAAGACTTTAAATCGCTGAATTTATTTTTATTTACTGATTCTGAATTCGTTAATGATTTTTCAGGTATTCTTGAAAGAAAATTCGAATCTACCATTATAAATTCGGAAGTTAGACCTTCTTTATCTTTGATATCTGAAGCAATATTTACTTTATTACCTTCAAAATAATACAATAAAACACTTGTTATCAAAATAGCAATTCCTCCCGCCATAAATGTCATCCATGGTAAGAATCTCCTCTTTTTCTTAGGTAATTTCTCGAAAATATTATCCCAAGCGCTTAACGGTGGAGTTCTTTTTCCAGTCCTCGACACATCCCTTAGCAATTTAAAGAATTGGTCATCACTATTATTAATGTTCATAAATAATGATTTAATTTTTGATCAAAATAACTTCTTAAAAGTTTCTTTCCCTTGGCCAATTGTGACCTCGATGTTGATTCCGATATGTTCAATAATTGTGCAATTTCTGCATGTTTGAGTTCATCAAGCACATACAAATTAAATACCATTGCATACCCTTCAGGCAACCTGTCTATTAGTTTTAGCAAGGTTTCGTAGGTCATATTTTCTGCAAACTTTATTGAAATATGATTTTCTAATTCCAGTTCTTCAAACGATATGGTTCTTCTTGTCGCAATTTGATTCAATGCGCTCCTTACCATTATTTTGCGAATCCACCCTTCAAAGGAACCATCATTTCTATATTCAGCAATCTTTTGAAAAACTTTAATAAATCCCTTTTGCATAGACTCCTGTGCGTCAAATTCATCACGACAATAGCGTGAGCAGACGGCATACATCTGCTCACTAAATAGATCGTATAATAACTTCTGACATTTCCTGTCATTATTAATACATCCTTGAATTATATTATCATAGATCAAATTAACTATCCTTAATTATACATAAATGCTTTCACAAAAAAACTACCTGAAAATTCAAGCGATGTATATGGGCTTCCATGCAATACGGCTCTGAATCTAAATGTACCTTTAACCATATCGCCATGAAATCCCTTGTTTAATATAGTCACATCACCATCCGGCCTATCATCATCATAATAGTCCAGAAAAATGGTATAAGTACCTGTGGGAACCCCTGTTTCAAGAGAATTAGCTATTTTTATAGTTCCATGAAATGGATAAGTTCCTGTATTAAATACCCCGGGTGAATAATCAATAAAGTCAAAATCTGCATAACTGAATATTGTAGCTTCATTCTCATTTATCCAATATCGCAATCCCTTGTGATCCTTGTTTTCACTAGTAACTCTATGACCGCTTAATAAGAGATTCTTTGTCATTACTTCAGATAAAAAGGGTTCAGAATCACATCTTAATATAATATATTCAGTTGTTAGTTCACAAGCTTCAATACTGTCAAAATGATATTCTCCTTCTCCAATAATTTTCAAAGGAAAACTTTCTTTTAAAGTATTTACATCAACAGCTATTACATCAAAATTTAAATTACTACAGTGAAAAAACTGAATAGATACCTCACCATTGACAATAGGATAAGTCTCATTGATAAACTGTCCAACAAGTTTGATATATCCGTTCTCTACAAGATTTTGATTACAGTCTATAACATTTCCGGTTATTAGGTAACTACTCGAATGTGCATTATCTACAACAATATCCGGTATAGTTGCATCTTGACTGAAGGGACCAATTTGAGAATTTTGAATAACATAATTACATCCACCTAGTTCCACTTGGACAATTAAGTCCATATCCTTTGGCACTGGTCCACTAAAAGTACCATCTGAATTTGTTCGACCTGAGGAAACCCAATTGCTACTTCCTTGGATAAAAAAACTTAGAGTGACATTTGCAAGTGGATTTCCAACCATATCCACCACTCTACCACTTAAATTGATTGGTGGATATGGAACATCATAATTCCACCAGCTAAAATGGCTTACTTCCCCAGTATAAGTATCACCATTCAGGGTGGCAAATCCCTCCTCTATCCAATATCCTAATTGATCATCAAAATACCAAAGAGGGATATTTTGAGGCGCTGAAGACACCTTACTACTCGGCAATTCTATAGACATTTCTGCCTTGCTGCCATTTTTAAGATTTAATTTTTGTCCATCGTCTGCATGTAATTCTACCGCTACCATTCCGTAAGTAATCAAGGTAGTGACATTATCATTCTCATCTATTGCTGAAAGATTTCCGGGCATTTGTGTATAAATCTCATCCGACAATGGATCCAAATACTTAATAGCTGCATGAATAGTTCCTGAGTATTCAGTATTTGAATTGTCATACATAATAGAATTTGGTGAAAATTTTATTGTCAATCCACTATCTCTAATCTCTCCACCTGATGAAGAATCGAATGTTTGATCGAAATTCTTTTTAAGAAGGACGTTTCTCAAATTAAGTGTTTTACCAGGTTCAAAAGTATTGAATGCCCTACTGCCTGTGAAATAACCATCTTTCTGGATGGACAAAAAACTATGCTGTGAACTAATATCTACGTTTTTAAACTGATAGATTCCATTCACATCTGTTGTTACGGTCTTGCCTCCGAAGTTTACGATTGCTTCAACAACAGGCTGATCCTCTTCGTCCAATACCATTCCTAAAATATTAGACTTATAATTTTTGCCCGGTATTTCTGTAAACTGACTTATATCTTTTTGACAACCTCCTAGAATTACTAAGAGTAGTATTAATGTAGTAATGATTTGTTTCATTCCATTTTGTTTTAAAAGTGAAAATTCTGAAAATTTGTTTGTCTGAAAAAATGAATTCATTGTCCTTATATCTTTAAGACAAGATTAAACGGAATTTCGCTGCCTGAAAAAATAAATATTATTAAGAATACTTCTGTTTCACATTCGATTACTATTATTTATAAAAAATAAGAATCAATCAAAAACTAATATGAATATAAAATTTAGGATGCAACTTTTGGGACCATAATGGCGCAAGTGTAAAAGCTGTTTTTGGATAGATGTTTTGGTTCTACCAGGTTATGAAAAATAAATGAAGAATATAAAAGTTGGGATTACTAAATTTTATACTGATATAATTACTATTTTGAGACCTCTTTTGATAAATCAAAGTCAGGAATTGTGGATGTTGGCAATAAGAAATAATAGTATCAAAATTTTAATTTTATCATTCTGAAATATGTTCAACACCACCTGCCTCAACTGCGATAAAGAATTAACAGACAAATTCTGCTCAGGCTGTGGCCAAAAAGCTGACACACGCCGCATTACTTTTAAAAATTTTATTCTCCAAGATTTACTCCATGGGACATTTAATATCGAAAGGGGAATAATTTTTACAGCTAAACAGGCATTATTGCGCCCCGGAATAGCCGCCCTCGAATACATTTCCGGCAAAAGAAAACGCTATTACAATATTTTCTTGCTCATTCTACTAGCCATCGGGGTGATGTTGTTCACAAGACATTTTGATCGATTCTTCATTGATCAAGGCGCAGAAATTATACAGAACCAAGATCACCTCAATGAAGCCAGCAGAAAAATAGATGATATATTCTCCCAAAAAAGTAAAATCATTCTCTTGCTTTTTGTTCCTATTGCAGCTTTGAATAGTTTTATCTTATTTCGAAGAAAAAAATTAAACTTCAGCGAACATATCATTCTGTCAGGGATGATATTACTGGGCCTTTTATTAATTAATATATTTGGCAATATCCTTTTTCTATTGAATAGGAATCTAGAAATCAGCTATGATTTTTTGAGCATTTTTATAGCTACACTTTGTGTTATTTATGTAGGTTACGGATATTTTAACGCTTTTAACACAGTCTACAATAAGTGGGGTATTTCCTTTCGTATTTTGCTGTTCTTTACATTGATTTGTATTGAAATAATAATTTTAATTTTAACTCTCATCGGATTTGTTACCGGCTGGAAATTAGGAACTTCGATAACATTGTCGCCATTTGGGTGATAGTTCTATGATTTTTACTATACAAATTGAAGATTTTGGAGAACTTTAAATTTTCAACCATAAAATAAATTGAAAATTGTTTCCCTTTGTGAAACTTTTTTATTAAATTTGGAGATATATAGATGAAAGTACATTTAATTAAAAAGCAATCGATTGAAAACTATGCTTTAAGAAATGCCAAAAGTCGGGAATCATTTGAAAAATGGTTATCAATAATTAAACGTGCAGATTGGGAGGGTCCTCAAGATATAATTTCCACACTTAATAGTGCTGATATTATTGGTAATGGTTCAAATAGAGTAATTTTTAATATTGGAGGAAATAATTTTAGGTTGATTTGTAAATATCACTTTGGAAATACAATGGTGCATCTATTTATCAAGTGGATCGGAACTCATTCACAGTATACAACCTTGTGTAACGATGGTAAGCAAAATTGGATTGATATTTATTGATTAAAAAATAAACAATTATACAATGGACACTTTAAAATATAGAATAATAAAAAATGATATTCAATACAAAAAGTATTGCTGCATTTTAGAAGAATTGATTCAAAATGATGATAAATCATCTGTAGATGAAATTGAGTTGCTTACATTTTTAATTGAGAAGTGGGATGAAGAACATAACACATTTAATGAATCAGATCCAATTGAATTACTCCAATTTTTGATGAAAGATCATGGTTTAAAAGCAAAAGATTTAGTTGAGATATTAGAACTTACAAAAGGAACAGTTTCTAAAATTTTAAATTATCGGAAGGGTCTATCAAAGGATTCCATACGAAGACTTGCAGAACATTTTAAATTATCACAAGAAGCTTTTAATCGACCCTATTTATTAGTTAATGAATTAAAAGAACACACTGAAATACAAGTTTGATCAAATTTAAGATGATAATTTATTTCAACCAATTTAAATCTATATGCTCCTTCACTAATAACTACCCATTCAAAAGCTGAACTAACTTCGTCAATATATACTGCGTCCATGCCGGTGCACAATTGTCATAGCACTCCGAGTGAACTGTAAGTCCTTCATGTGTAAATCTTACTTTAACGCCGTCTGCCTGATTATCCAAATCAAAAATTAATTTGGTGCCCTTCCACTCATCCACTTTCTCCAAAAAAGTCAATCTACTTTCAGTTACCAACCAAACTATTTTCTTCTCCGGAATCAATTCAACCAATTGCTGTTCTGTATAATGAGCGCCTTCGCCTGCAGTGAAAGTAAATGAATTGGTTTTAAATGCTCAGATTCAAATAGAAAATCAAGTCCTTGAAAAAATTAATGTGGAAGATTTATGCACTCAAAATGCCATCAGCAAAAAGAATTTCGACAGGAGATTTATTAAAGCCACCGGCAATACCCCACTTCAATATTCTCAAAGAGTTAAAATTGAAACAGCTAAAAAATCCTTGGAAAGGACGAGAAAAACCATCAATGAGGTGATGTACGAGGTCGGATACTCAGACGCGAAAGCTTTTAGAGAAGTTTTTAGGAAAAATGCAGGAATGTCTCCCATAGAATACAAAAACAAGTACAATAATAAAGCTCATGTACATTAAACGAAATTTTGCGAAGTAAATGAGAATGTACATTTTAGTCATTGACATTCTAAAAGCCTACTTATTTTACGTAGTTATAAGTTTATTGTATAAAATGGATTTGACGAAGCCCTTCAATTATTTTGTGTCGAGCCAAATTCTTAAGATTGGTTATTTCACACTCACAATTGGTCTAATAAGTTTTGTTTTCGCACAGATAACAAAGAAATTAATGAAACACGGCTATGTAACTGACAATATAAACCAATTCTGGG
>CALCSX010000268.1 GCA_937894165.1 uncultured Saprospiraceae bacterium
AAGAATTCATCGGCGTCAAGAAATCATTTATCGGCAGGAAGCCCAATACCAGGTATTTTATGACGGAAGGGGGTAAGATGGCGTTTGATAATCATTTGAAGGCATTGGAGAAGTTGATTAAGTCGCAGAAATAGGTATTATTAGCTGTGAGCTGCTAGCTGTGAACCTTGAGCTGATTTAAATGGAAATGGAATACTATATTTTAAAAAACAGCTAGAGGCTAGTGGCTAGAGGCTACAAAAGGGCGTGCCGCCCCTCCATACTTCCGGGTCGTCGGGCTATCAGCTATATCTTTTGCTCCGCTTCGCTACACAAAAGTATGCCGCTTCTATCCCTCACGCGGGGAGGAACATCCAAAATAAAACGCTAGAAGTCATTTATATTTTCCTTTTTATTAAGTGGAATTTTTTTATTTCACCATGTTTTCTATATTTTCACTACATGAATAGGAAAGCAAAGAATATCAACCCATTCACAGACTTTGGGTTTAAAAAGCTTTTTGGAGAGGAAGCCAGCAAGGACATCCTTTTGGACTTTCTTAATGCTGTGTTAGCGGAAGAGGTGGATACAATTGTTGAGCTTGATTATTCTAAAAATGAACACCTTGGCACGACTGAATTGGATCGAAAAGTTGTATTTGATATTTATTGCAAAACAGCATCCGGGCAACGCATCATTATTGAAATGCAAAAGTTCTTTCAAGCATTTTTTAAAGAACGTTCATTGTTTTATACCAGTTTTGCTATACAGGAGCAAGCAGTGCCGGGAGATTGGGATTTTAGTCTGTGTCCGGTGTATTGTATATCACTTTTGGATTTTATTTTGAAGAATGATGATATCTCAAAGGAACAATATTTACATAAAGTAAAGCTGATAGAAACAAGCAGTCAAAAGGTGTTCAATGATAAATTAAGTTTTATTTATATTGAAATCCCAAAATTCGACAAAAATCTTGATGAGCTCGGAACTAATATTGAAAAATGGTTGTATCTATTAACGAGATTGGAGTTTTTAGAGCGTTTACCTCCTAATCTACAATCGAAAATATTTGAAAAAGTCATGGGAATAGCAGAACTATTAAAACTAGAGAAAACAGATAGACTAGCTTATGAAGAAAGTCTTAAAAAACATCGTGACCTCAAAAATGCGATGCATAGTCAATATCAATTAGGAAAGGAAGAAGGGAGAGAAGAAGGAAGGGAGAACGGTCTACTTACTACAGCTAATAATATGCATAAAGAAGGCTTTGGAATTGAGATTATAGCAAAAGTCACAGGTCTTGATATTGATCAATTAAATAAGATTTTGAATTAACTAACACTTAGTTGAGTAAAATTTCCAAATGGCAATTAAGTCAAGTATGCTCTATTTTAATTCCAAAATCAATTCACCAAAATTATAGTTCCTTTATTCTTTTTAATTTCTTCTCGAAATTCGAGAATGCTACGACCTTTTCCGATTAAAATGCATCTACCATTTATATTCCTAATATAATTGCGAAAAGATGCCTCAAAAATTACTTAAGTTTCTATTTATATTCCCGATTTTACTCTCCCTCTTCGCTTGCCGACCCTTGAGCCCGACAGACCCAGATTTTAATGCCTCGGTGTTGTATGATATCTTTCCGGCTTTGGCTGATTCGATATTTAGAGATAATAGATTCTTTTACTTTATATCCCATCCACCGATACCTTATCCACCTTTCCCCCCTGAAGTACACTCCCCTTTACTTGAATTACCTTTTTTTGATAGCTTTTTTATCCAAGGAAAAAACAAAGAAATACTTGGAACTTTTTATAGTGCATCCTTATGGAACCATTTAGTATATAAAAGAATAAGAGATTCATTGGAAAACGACAATACTACTCTGGTCATGTTTATTCCGGATACTACAATTTTATTGAAGAATAGTGATAAAAACATGATAAATAAAAAGTTTGAAAGCGAAAATCTTATACCTGATAGCACTTTGAATGGCAAGAATTATTGGATAGATATCCATCAATTAAGAGCAAGTAAAAAATATGAATGTGAGTATATTCCAAGCGATTTTGACATTCGGGATCTCCTTCCTGAGTATGATTTTGTATTGAATGGACTTATTGAAATATCAAGTATTTATTTTGATACTACCTACACAACAGGTTATTTTATGGTAACAGAAGTTACAATACCTTCAGGAAATTATAAACCTGAACCTATGGGTGGCTCAGTATACCTAATTAAAATTATTAAAAGAGAAAAGTTTTGGCAAATTGAGTCTATTGAGTTGAAAAGTTTTGGACATTTTTAGAAATTGGTAACACTGCTTTGATCAAAATGATTGTTTTGCATAATTTCTCAATTATTTCACATCATATATTTACGTTTATCGAAATAAATGCTTATTTTCGATTTAAACTACAGTTAATAAGCTTTCTTATCCCTTTACTTACCAACTATAATTCATTTATATTTCCATTCCTATGATAAAAATTTACCCGACTTTCTCAATTATTTTAAACCTCCTACTTTTCGCATTCCTTAGCCTTATCTGTACTCAAAGGGTTTACAGCCAAGACTTTGTCACTGTCTGGACTTTCACGGATGATGCACCGGTGATAAGATTCTATGCACTCACTACCGGTGATGTAAATTACACTTGGATGGCTAGCCCCTCTTCACAGACTGGCCAAGGGACATTTGACAGAATGGAAGCTGGAAGAGTTAGTTTAGAAGACTTGAATATTGAGCCTGGAGATACACTTACTTTAAGTATGTCTCCGGAGCATTTGAGTCGCTTCTTTTTTGAGCAAGAATTATGGGATTCAGCTGAAAAATTAATAGATGTGAAACAATGGGGAGATGTAAATTGGACCAGCATGGAAAAGGCTTTTCGTTCTAGGAATGTTGTTAATTTTTCGGCAAGTGACGTTCCCAATCTTACCAATGTTACAAGTATGAATAGTTGTTTTTATGGAGCAATTGCATTTAATTCAGATATTCAAGATTGGGATGTTTCGAATGTTACTGATATGACCGGTATGTTCAATAAGGCACATGCATTCAATCAAGACATAGGAATTTGGGATGTATCCAATGTTACGAATATGTCCTACATGTTTTCGGGAACTAGAAGTTTTGATCAAGACATTAATAATTGGGATGTCTCTAAGGTAACAGATATGTCCGGCATGTTTACCGGCAGTAATTTTAATATCCCCATCGGAGATTGGGATGTCAGCAATGTTACATCTATGGGAGAAATGTTCATAGTTTCTTGGTTTAATCAAGACATAGGAAATTGGGATGTATCTAATGTTACTAGTATGGAACTGATGTTTGCAGGTGCTTTTACATTTAATCAGGA
>CALCSX010000269.1 GCA_937894165.1 uncultured Saprospiraceae bacterium
GCATATGAATTTTGGTTTACTGATAGTGATGGTTGCGAAACTTTGATTATCTCAGGTATTGGCGATTGTAATTGTGAATCGCAGGTGGGTGAAATCACAAATACAACAATCGAATTATGTGATGGCGAGGATATAGAATTTGATTATATTAATGAAAATGAATTCCTTGATGCTGATGATGTTTTAATTTTTATTTTATACGAAGGTTCACCCAATCAGATAGATAATATATTAGCAACGAACACCACTCCTCAATTTGATTTTCCGGGTGGAATTATACTTGGCAATGTCTACTATATACAAGCCATAGTAGGTAATAGTGATGGCGCCGGCGGTATTGATGAAAACGATCCATGCCTAAGTCGCAGCACTTCTCGTCCTGTGTTATGGAGACCTATACCTCAAGCTATTGGTATGGTAGACGGCGTATTAGGATGTGAGAATTCTTCAGTACAGCTTTTTGGTACCAGTGATTTGGGAGGCTCTGATGCAGGAATTAATATTTTATGGTTTAATCAAAATGGTGAAGGAATTGGTGAATCCGGTACTGTTAACGTAAGTACTCCGGGTCAATATAATGTGAAAGCTGAGAATTCCATAGGCTGTAGTACTCGAGATACAGTTGAAGTAGAAGCGGACGATGGAATTATTACTGAGGTGAATGCATTAATAAAAGATCCTACGTGTGTAGGGGATGAAAATGGCTTTATTGAAATAGTAAATGTTATAGGTGGAGCCGAACCTTATGAATACTCATTTAACGGGGGACCGTTTGGACCAATTAATAAATGGGAGGATTTAGGTGATGGTGTATATAATGTCAAAATTACCGATGCAAACGGCTGTGAAACGAGCCGGAATATTCCGGTCAATAATCCTCTTCCTATTGAGGTCAATCTTGGCTTAGATTTGACAATCAGTGAAGGCCAAGAAATTAATGTAGGGAGCACAATTTTTCCTGAAAATACCATTATTACTAATTATTTATGGACCTTTAATACGCTGGATTTGAATTGTCCTGATTGTAATATTATCAATTTTACTCCGGAAGAATCAGGAATATTAAATTTATTGATAACGGATATTTATGGATGTCAAGCAGCGGATCAGATAAATATAACAATATTGCCTGAGAGAAAAGTTATTTATATTCCAAATGTATTCTCACCCAATGGGGATCAGTTCAATGATATTTTCAGAATATACAATTACGATGATGTTGAAATTATAAACTCATTCAGTATTTTTGATCGGTGGGGATCATTTATATATGGATCCGAGAATATAGCACCGGGAGATGAGTTGGCTAGTTGGGATGGCAGATACAATGGTGAGGAAGTAAATCAAGCGGTTTTTGTATATCAGATAAAATTAACTTTCAAGAATGGTGATGTGAGAGTGTATGCGGGTGATGTTACATTATTGAGATAATATTAAATTCTTAGAAAGGTTAGAAGTGTTTCATTTTTAAAATAAAAGGAAACATTTCTAACCCATAAGAGCAAGATCCTGAACTAATGAAACTATACCCGTAATAATATATTGGATAGCTATCGCCATTACGATGAATCCCATTATTCGGGAGATAGCTTTCAAACCGGTATGTCCTAGTAATTTAAATGCCATTGGAGCTGACTTTAATACAAGAAAAACTGCCAAGCCTGTTAGTATAACAGCAAGTGCTATCATTAATTGCTTATCAAGTTCTGTATACTCAGAATTCCATCCTACCAACAGTGATATGGAACCTGGTCCAGATAGTAAGGGCATGGCAAGAGGGGAGAAGGATACGTCAGATTTGGCTTTTGCTTCCTCTTTCACAGCTTTATTGATGGCTCTACTTTCTTCAAACTTTCCACTCAAAAGAGCATAGCCTGTCGTAAGGATAATCATACCACCAGCTATTCGCATCGCATTGATACTGATCCCGAAGAAATCGAGGATTGATGATCCTGCAAAGAAAAAGGCAAGCAATATAATTATGAAATAAATACTTGTATTAAGAGCTGTATCATTTCTTTCCTTCTTTGAAAAATCATTTGTCAATGATAAATACATAGGAATAGCTCCTATAGGATTAACTACAGTTATTAAAGAGGCGAAAATGGCTAAGAAGAGATCCAAATTATAAATTTTGTACAAATATAATAAGGAAATACGATATTAATTTCCTTACATAAGAAATTATATTTTGTTTTTCGACGAAACATAAAATAATTGCTATCAGTCAATTTTTTCTTCATTAAAAATGATAGATTTGGCGATTGAAAAAATGTATTTAATCGCTTCATCTTCTTCCTCTTTCGAATTATCTATTATTAATGAGTGAGGTGCAATTCTGAGAGGGCTATCTTCTCTTGTCGAATCTATAATATCTCTACTTCTTATATTGGTTTTAATTTCATCGTAATTAGTATCAATTCCTTTTTCTGAAAGTTCTCTCAATCTTCTAGCAATTCTGACTTTCTCGTCTGTTGTTAAATATATTTTTAATTCTGCATCGGGCATAACTACAGTTCCAATGTCTCGTCCGTCCATTATGACACCTCTATCATGAGCTATTACTTTTTGCTGGCGTACTAGAAATCTTCTTACCTCAGATACTTCTGCAACTTGGGATACATGATTTGAGACCTCCAAACTCCTAATATGCTCAGAAACGTCTTGACCATTTAAAAATATATGATTATTGCCATCATTAGGAATAAATTTTAATTGAATTTTCTCCAGGGCTGAAACCACCACATCATTTTGGGTTATATCAACTTTATTCTCCAAAAAATAAAAGGTAACTGCCCTATACATAGCTCCGGTATCTAAATAAATATAATTTAGAAGATGAGCTAATTTTTTTGCTATAGTACTTTTGCCACTGGCAGAGAAGCCATCTATTGCTATGTTTATTTTGTTTTCCAAGATTAATATTGAAGGGTTAGCAAGAAATGTTTTAAAAAGAAACAGCCCCGAATCCTCGAGGCTGTGATTTTCTAGTATTCATCTTCATTGAAAAGAAAGTCATCTTTTCTAGGGTAATCAGGCCAAATGTCCTCAATACTTTCGAATAATTCTCCTTCATCTTCCATTTCCTGAAGGTTTTCTATCACTTCGATAGGT
>CALCSX010000270.1 GCA_937894165.1 uncultured Saprospiraceae bacterium
TGGGGAAGTTTGTGAAGATGTAGTGTGTTCTGGGTTTTGAGTTCTGAGTTCTGGGATGTGGATCCATTCTTAACCAGTGAAAACATATAAACAATGAAATGCTAAACAACACAGTGCTAACAGTGAAACGATAAACAGCTTAAGGTTTATAGAGTTTATGGGGTTTATATCTTGTTCCAATAAATAGCAGAGCGATAAACAATGAAATGATAAACAGTGAAACGATAAACACCAAAGGTTTAGAGGGTTTAGAGGGTTTAGAGGGTTTAGAGGGTTTATGGGGTTTATATCTTGTTCCAATAAATAGCATAGCGTTCATAAGCTCAAGTATAAACAGTGAAACGATAAACACCGAAGGGATAAACAACACCGTGATAAACTACAAAGGATAAACTGCAAAGCAAATAAACTTACCCAATAACAGTCTCCGAAGTAACAATAGGCGCAACTCCTATCATCTCGAAAATCTGGGTAAGCCCGGGCGCGACAAAAACGTTTTTGGGTGGCTCAATGATCTGAGTAAAGGCATAGTAACCGGTAATATAGAGTGGACATTCCCTCAACTGTCCTGCAAGTTTATTGACGAAATCCAATGCGCAATCGTTATTACTCAATTCATTGAAGATAGTAAAAACTAAACTTGGCTTTAGCAATTCGTTGCCGTGAATAGCGTCTGTGTAATTGATATTATTCCCCAGATTGTGAACGACTACGCCTCTTTTCATCAATAAATATTGCACAAATAGAAGGCTTAGCTCTTGATTTTCACCTTCCGGAAGGAAGATCATTGCCTTCATTCCGGGCTTCTGGGGTGGAAAATCATCATTTTCAATAGCTACGTAAAGTTTCTTTTTAATAAGTTGTGTAATATAACTCTCCTGAACTGGTTTGATGCTTCCCGACATCCACAGCAAAGTCAATTTGTCGAGAAAAGGGTAGATAACATCGAGCATAGCTCTTTCGAAGCCCATGTCATCGATATTGATCTGGAGAATATTTTCGAATTTGCTAGCATCCATTTCAATCATAGAAATGGTCAATGCATCTAGTTGCATATCGGTTTCTTGCGCCAGGGAAGATATTTCGTGAACTTCCTTTTCAATTTGCGAAGCTGACATTTTGGATATTTTGGAAATCTTATAATTCCTTCTTACCAAAAAAGCTATATTCAGTAGCATTCTGAGGTCGTCATCAGTATAGAATCTAATATTGGTGTCTGTTCTTTGTGGTTTAAGAACATTGTATCTCTTCTCCCAAATGCGAATGGTGTGGGCTTTGATACCGGAAAGTTTTTCTAGATCTTTGATTGCGTAAATTGCCACTCCCTGTAATTATTAATAGTTGTTTTTACAAAAGTAAAGAACAGATTCGATAAGAAATTAGTTTTGCCGTGATTAATTAAAAGAAAGAACTGTTATTTTTACCAAGCATTAACTAAACCTACTACCATGTTTTTTGTTTACAAATTTGATTAAAAAGTCATCAGTAGAGCAGGTTTTCTTTTCAAATTTTCAACCTAATTCGAAATAAAGAGTTTGTCTCTAATAACAATCGACACAATTAATTTATGAATATAGGAATAGTATGTTATCCGACTTATGGTGGTAGTGGAGTATTGGCGACAGAGTTAGGAATGGCATTGGCAAAGCGAAATCATCAGGTACATTTTATTACCTATAGATGGCCTGCGCGCTTGACAGGTTTTCAGGAAAATATTTTTTTCCATGAGGTGGCCTCTCCGGATTACCCACTTTTTGAAATTGCACCTTATGAATCTTCCTTAGCAAGCAAGTTGGTTGATGTCGTTAAGCATGCCAATTTGGATGTCCTCCACGTTCACTATGCCATACCTCACGCGGCGGTAGCTTATTTGGCCAAACAAATATTGGCTGAGCAAGGAATAAATATTCCCGTAGTTACAACACTTCATGGAACTGACATAACTTTGGTTGGTGTGGATAGAAGTTTCGCCCCGGTTGTTCAGTTCAGTATTAATAAAAGTGATATTGTCACGGCTGTTTCCGAGAGTTTAAAGGAAGACACAATGAATTCCTTTCCTCTAACTAAGGAAATATCAGTGATATATAATTTTGTGGATTTTGACAGATTCAAACGGATTGACAAAACACACTTCAAAAAGGCCATTGCGCCTGACGGTGAGGCAATTTTAATGCATGTCAGTAATTTCAGGAAGGTAAAGCGTGTACAGGATGTCATTGAGACATTCAGGATTGTGCGCAAGCAGTTGCCGACTAAATTACTCCTTATCGGTGACGGGCCGCAGCGGGCGGAGATGGAGGCCATGTGTAGAAAATGTGGGATTTGCGAAGATGTGCGTTTTTTAGGAAAGCAGGAGGCGGTGGCTGAGCTATTGGCGGTGGCTGATATTTTTCTATTGCCTTCGGAACAAGAGTCATTTGGCCTGTCAGCTCTAGAAGCGATGGCATGCGAGGTGCCTGTAATTTCTTCCAACGCAGGTGGTTTAATGGAAGTAAATATCGATGGTGAGACGGGCTTTGTATGTGAGATAGGAGATGTGGAGAAAATGGCTGAGCGCGCGATGGAACTTTTGACCAATCCTTCAATGTTGGAAACCTTTAGAGCCAATGCCCTTGCTAATGCACGGAAATATTCATTAGAAAATATTCTTCCGCAGTATGAAGATGTTTATGTAAAAGCTATTGAAACGAGTAAGTGGTCAATGGTTAATGGTTAATTGAGCTACTAGCTACGAGCCATTAGCGGTGAGCTGTGGATACTTCTCAGTAATTCTTTTTTTTGAATGGAATTTAAAAGTTAAAACTGCTAGCAGCTCAAAGCTCACAGCCCATCAATTTAATCAAATAAAAGGTAATATTAAAATAATGCCTGCGCACGACCTCACTGCCCCCTGCATGGACCACCCACGCTTTCAATTATAATTTTTTAGAAAATTTAAAATTGATATTTTAAATTTGCAGTTAGAGGCTCACAGCTCAAAGCTCGCAGCTTATATAAAAATCAATTAAGCAATAATATCTTCGCC
>CALCSX010000271.1 GCA_937894165.1 uncultured Saprospiraceae bacterium
TGGCTGTCATGGGCTTTATAGTAGGTTTTACAATTATGATGATTCTTGATGTCGCATTAGGATAATTGGAAGCTGAAATTTTTATACATTTAACTTATTGTTCTAAACTTTGTATACATTTTCTGCATTTACCGGAAATGATCTTGTTAATTTTTAATCGTCGATAAATTTCTACCTAGTTTGTAATTTTTTTCAAAATTTAGACAATACTGCAGAAAGTAGTACTATCTTTAAATGCTAAAATATTTAAGTATTCACCTATAAAATGAGTAAGGAAAAATCCATATACCTAAATAAATTGAACGATAAAGAGTCAAAATTTAATAAAATAAATAGGGCTTTGAATTGGGAGATTAATAAGGATTTTTTCTTCACCTATTTAAATCAAGATTGCAGAGATTTTTTAGGTATTCCTCCCCACCTTGATTTTGAGAATATAACATTATTAGACTATTTAGACTGCCAAAATGAAGACGAAAATTCCGATGGGCCTACGTTCATCAAGAAGATACTCTCCGGAAGTACCATAAAGCATCTCAAACTAAAAATTTCTAATAATGAATCTGAATCAAAATGGGTTTTAGCCTCCGCAATTCCAGATTTAGTTAATAATACCTATTTTGGAAAATTTGTTGATGTAACATCTTTTGTAAATAAAATACAAGTACATCTTTCCAATGAGAAGAAATACCAATCCCTTCTCGACACCGCCAATGATATTATTTTCACTATCGGTTTGAATGGGAATTTCAATTATATTTCAGAGAATATAAAGAGGAGCTTGGGATTTGCTCCTAGCTTCCTCAAAGGTAAGAGTGCTTTAAGCATTGTTCATGAAGAGGATCTTGACATCGTTATTGATATGATGAAAAAATTGGTAGAAGATCCTGAAAACCTACCTCACAAAGTGTTATCTTATCGCGTAATTAACAGTAATGGTGAAATTCGGTGGAATGAAACGAGAGGTTCCCTACTGCGAGACGACAATTCAGAAGTGATAGGCATACTAGGAATAGCGAGAGATATTACCGAAATAAAGCGTGCAGAGAGGAAAATTTTAGAAAATCAGGATCTTCTTCATTCTACCTTAGAAGCTAATTTGGATGCCATTTATATATTTGAAAATTGCTATAGCCCTGAAGGTAAAATAGTGGACTTCATTTCTAAAATTGTCAATCATCAGGCCACTATACAACAAAACAAACCCAGAGAATCCTTGATTGGCAAAAGCATTTCTGAGATATTTCCTTTAAATATTGAAAATGGCTTCTTCCTAAAATACAGTAAAGTAGCTAAGACCGGCAATCCTTTAATGGAGGAATATTTTGTGCCTGAAGATTTTCCCGGTCAGGGTTGGTTTCAGCATCAGGTAGTTCGAATCCCTGACGGAATCGCCATTAATAATAAGGAAATAACCATTCAGAAAAATATTCAAAATGAACTGATCAAATCTGAAATAGAAGCTATTTCATTGGCACGTCAATACAAAGATATTCTTACTAGTCAATCTATTTATGTCTTTAAAACTGATCTTGACGGACTCTATACTTACAGCAATGACTATTATGACAAACTTTTTGGTCCTGAAGAGGATATAATCGGTTCACAAGCACTCGTTCAACTTATTGAAGAAGATAAAAAGAAATATTCCGATACCGTAGAGATGTGTTTCCAAAAAATCGGCCAATCCATACCCATAATCCTTAAACGGAAAAATAAATTAGGGGAGGTGAAGTCAGGTAAATGGGAAATAAAAGTAACCCCGGGGGAGGATGGCCTAATTACTGAGGTACTGTGTGTCGGTTTTGACATTACTGAACAGATCGAAAATCTTGAAAAAG
>CALCSX010000272.1 GCA_937894165.1 uncultured Saprospiraceae bacterium
GCAAATCATCAATTTCCGCCGACCAGGTGGGGTAACTATTGGGCTCCAGTTTAACCGCTTCCGCCGTGTTCCAGTTTCCCAGCTCGGCGATGTTACCTGTCACATAAACATTCTGCCCCCATACGGTATCACCGTTGGCACAACTAAAGTTTACGCCCGCGGTGGGTGATTGCCGCATTAATACTACCGCACCGTAAGCGGGCAAACATTGGAATGAAAACTTTCCGCCATGCATGGTCCACCCCCTCCACCGGTTTTACGGACGATAATAGCAAATGCAAAATAAATGCAAAAAGCGTAGATGTTTTGAATACGTATGCAAAAATGTAATCTATAAAGGTAATTATACCCTGGATGTTTTGATTTGGACAAGATGTGGTGTGAGAAATGACTACTCTAATAATCGCAAAAACATTCCACAGCTCTAGTTGAGTATCAGTATGATTTATGCAATTACATCTACTTTCTTGTACTCTAAATCGGCCAACTCCAAACCTCCCAGGTATAATACCATATAATATAAGATTTACGTTGATATGTTTTAGTTTATACTAAACATTTGCTAATATCCTGCACTTTCACAACTAATGCTTATTTGATCACAAGTAGATGATGGTGGATGAATAACGGCATCGGCACAAAAACAATCTGACGACCCGTCTGCATTAATGCACAAATAAGGCAATTGAGATTCGGGACAACCAAATTGACCTCCATATCCTCCGATCAAATTTTTCATTTGTTCGCGGCTTAAAATGTTTTCTTTTAGAAAACTCAAATTTTTGAACTTTTTTTCTTTCATTTTTATTTTGTTTAAAACACTAAAACCTAGTTTTGTGAAATTACATCTCCTCTATTTATTAGGGTTCGGAGAATATCCCTGTAAAAGCTCTTACAACCCCTAAGGTAAGACCAATCGGTGCCAAAAAATGGCAGTCGATCTAAAATACCCCAAAAAAGCAATTTTTCATATTCGACCCTCAAATTTCAGGTTTGAAATAATAAGTATTTGAGATCATCTACATAATATCCATCCGGTAATCGGTAACCGTTGATAAAAAAAGTAGGTGTATGAGTAATACCGGCCTCATTACACCATCTATGCAAACCATCTTTATTTAGCTCCATCAGATCACTTTCATTAACAGGATATTCTTTGGCAAATGCCGCATAATCTTTTGCTCCCCATAAATACCAATCATGCAAGGCTTCTTTAATTTTCTGACCATCTTCCGGGTCAAAACTCAAGAAGTGTCTTACTGGTAATAAAGCGGGATCATGAGGATTAGATGAGAGCGTAAAAACAATTCTTACGTTCAAATTTTCAACTTTCTCCAATAATTCCTCGAGGTGTGGTTGAACTTCGGCACACGCGCTACAATATGGATTGCAAACCTGTATTAGGCAGATATCAGACTTTGATTCATCCTTCATTTTGCTTTGAAGTAAAATACTCAAATCAGCCGGGATTTCAGGCATTTTCGTCCTACTTTTTAATAATCCGTGAAATACTTCAGGGTTATATTTCAATCGCTTCAATGGCTTAATTTCGGATTCAGTTTCCTTTAATTGAATCAGTCGGGGTTTGAGAAAATACCAGATAAGGATAGGAAAGGTAAATGCAAAAGCAAACTCGACTATTGTGGCGAAATCAATTTGATTAAAATAGGCAAAATGGTTTGAAAAGCCGGCAATGCCATAGGATGTTAGTTCCAGCAGTACTACGACAAGCACCGTCAGACACAACGTACACCACTGCCTTACAACACGCCATTGGTAATATAATGAAAAGAAAATATAGGGCACACATAGCAGACTGAGCAATGCTAAAATACCGAATACAGCACTATGGCCTGTGAAACTAAATATTATAATTAATAGCCAGCCTCCCATGAAATAAAAGAACCCTGCTTCACTCCAGCTCAATCCAGGGAAAAGGTGGGCTCCCTTCGATTGCAAAACAGTCTGGCAATTACTTTTCTTTTTGCCTTCACCACAAACTTTTTTTATTATAGAATTCGACTGATCTATTTCCGCCCATAAGAGGAATATCGATACAAGTAAGCCTGTATATTTTAGAAGTAACAAAAATGCCCAACTGAATTCTAAGGTGGCTATTTTCTCAAATTGCATAAATATCATTAGCATACCCAGTCCGGAAAAAATCAAACCAATACTAATAAATATAATAGGTAGGAGGGATTCTATTCTTTCTTTTTCAAGGATATTGTCATAATTCTTCTCTTTGTTATCGTTATCCGCCTCGGCCAACAAAACAATTCCGGACCACTCCTTCTGAAAATTATCTTCAGTCACGATCTCCCATTTATTTTTAGTATGGGAATATTTTACACTGTTTTCATCCACAGAAGTAATCAATCTAAATTGATCGCCCATGGATGATTTGAAATGGGCAATAAATGGAGTAGGTAGTTCTGCTAATTTAGAATGCTCTACCTGAACTACCAGATTTGCAACATTCCACTGATGGAGTACATCGCTTACTGACAGTAAGCTTGGATAATCAGGATGGTATTGTAACGCATCATTAATTGTAGTGTCACTAATCTTGACTTTAAGTTGATCCAAAAATCGGATAGTCAAATTAACAATCGGGTCAAATGACGGGCTGAAAAGAGAGAATGTCATAATGAAAAGCGTATTTTATACCACGTGCTATTACATAACAGCCTAAAAAAACAAAAATGTTTCTAATCTTGCATCGTACGAGAATCCCATTCTTATAGCGTCAGAGCTAATGGTGTTTGCTTAAATCCTCAAAGGTTCTCACCCAAAAAAATATCCAATTCCTCCATGGTAGGATTTTTCTTTATGATGGTTCCATCCCGGTCCAAGAGGAATGTTGTCGGGAAGTAATGTATATTGTATCGTTTTCCCAGGCTGCGATTTTCATCTAAATATTGGGGCCAAGTTAATCCCTGCTCATGAATAGTCCTTTTCCAACGGTTGATCTCTTCCGTTCGGTCTATGGAAATGCTCACGATTTCGAATCCTCTTGCCTGATATTTATGGTGTATATCTTTAAGCTTTGGAAAGGTGGCCAGGCAAGGTTTACATCGTGCAAACCAAAAGTCAATCAATGTATAATTGCCTGTGTGATGGGGTAATACTACTTCCTCCAAGATAGTATCTTTGATCGTCAAAGCAGGGAACTTCTGCCCCACAGCCATCTGACGCATATAAGTCAGATCCTCATCCAGTATTCTCCATGGATTTGAATTTTTTATCTCACTGGAAAACAATTTGAAAATCTGGTCCCTCACCTTTGAATATTCCCCTACCCGAATTCGTTCAATTAGAAACCACAATGCCACATATGAATCGGGATAATGGGATACATAATCCAATAAGAGAGTGTCAAATACCGGTTTTTTATCATAGTAAATTAATTGCCTCAGAGGTGCCCTACTACAATCAGGGGAATCCATTTTGTCGTAAAAATAAGGTAAAAATCGATCGTAGTATTCTTTGTTTACAAAGGAACCTGTAATTCTGCTGCACTCAAAGGAAGTATCCAACACGGCAGTTCGACTGCCATTATCAAAAAAATAGAATCCACCTCCGAATAACATTCCTGGAGGATCACTTTTAAAAACCGTCCTATACATTTGTGGATAAGATAGCTGTAGCGGCATCTCAAACTCCTGATTTCTGATTTCAGCAGATAAAATAGGTTCAGCAAAATATTTTTCATCAATGGTCCCCGTCACAAAAAATATGGAGTCTCCATCGCTGACCTTCTTCACTATTTTTCCCATTACTATTTGACCAGAAGAACAGGAAATAAATAAAAAAATTAAAAAAACAATAAAAACCGATATTTTAAACATATACATGTCTTTCATGATATCCTTTTTATCAAAACACTGGCTATGCTCAGAAAATATAAAATAATACAAATGCAATTAGGCAATACAACAAGAGGAACAATACCAATCTTGACCTTTTTGTTCCATGTATCCCATTGAACAAATAGATGTTGATATCGTATCACAGGGATTACCGTACCCTCCGATAATCTGTTTCAATTGTTGCCGGGTTAAAATATTCTTGTCTTCTAATTTTAATGCCATAAAAATCGACTTTTTCATGCTTGTACAATTTTTTGTTTGTTAAACTAATTTCTTTTCTCACGCTACAAGGTACAAATAATCACTGCCGTTTTATGTCAGTGGTAACCGGTAATTTTGTTGAATTCACTAGTTCAATATTTATTATGTAACAATCCTACCTCCTCGTCTATATAACATGTTTTTATGACACTTTAAGTGTCAATATAGATCCAAGCGTTGTTCGAATCCGGTAAAGTGCCACAAACCATATACCCAACAATATATCAAACATACTTGATCATCACCAATCATGAAAATTCCATTCAATCCTTTTATAGACAGGTCATTTCGGGGAAATTATTTTTGCCTCATACCCAATTCAAATTTGGCATTTGTTGTAATAAGTAAGATAGGCAATACATTTTTGAAAAAGGTAGCATTTTATTCTAAAACGGGAAAGTGGATACAATCTTCTCACGATACGCACGCATTGATTGGGTTCAATGAGTCATCGGAGTTTTTGATCCCAATTGATAAAATTTCAGATTACGTACAAGAACAGGGAAAACTTATAAAATTTGCAGTATGGCGTGATCCGGTGGAACGCTTAATATCTGTGTATAAATATTTTTGCCTGGCAAAGACATACCGTCCTTATTTTCACGCTGTTGGATTATATGATGATACGTCATTTGAGTGGTTCATGAGGTTCGTGGAATTCGAATTGTCAAAAAAAGACCCACAACATCAAGACCCACATATACGGAGACAGTCGGACCACTATGAAATTAATGACCTTGATTACATAGTTCACATAGATGAGCTATTCACTTTTTTAAAAACAAAACATATTGAATTTAAACATGAATATTCAAACAAGACATGTGTTGAATTCGATTTTGATTTTGAATTGTATGAATGTCAAATTAAGGATTTATATTATGATGATTACCAATTGTCGGTTAATTGGAGAAGTACTGTGCAGAAATCTAAGTAATTATTAGGTTATCCTGATACATTTATAGACTTGCTGACCCAAAATTCAAAATCCACTGGAGAGTAATGATAAGGTAATGGTTTCTGATTTAGAAGGATCAGAGGTGATTTATCTAAGTCATTGTACGTGCACCAATCGGTTATATGACTTAATGCAACTATCCAACTCTCTTTAATAACAGCCGGGATATTTGTAACTTCTAATGTTGTGCTATTATCACTTTTTAAAAACTTTGCCCATTGTTGTATATCACTTGCTGCTTCTAAGTGAAATATCAATGAAATAAGCGAATCCCAATTATTAGATGTATTTTGTTTTTCAGGTTTAATCATAATCCTGATATAAGTGAAGCATTTATGCTTATTTTGAATACTAATAATTTTATCTAGAGCAATAAGACAATTAGGACAAGTGGGTTGCAGAATTAGATCAAGATTCCATATGCCATCTTTTGAATGAATAAGCGGGAACTTTTGATAACTTTCAGGAAGTTTCTTAGCCTGAGAATGAGCGAAATAATAGGATAATATTTTCCAATCCTTTTTAATTGATAATAAATCGAATAATAAAGATCGAAATTGAATCCACTCTGATATAAATGGTTTGACCACAATCCACAAAATTATAACCAACAACCCTAAAACAGACGCTTTAAATAAACTATCTATTGTAGGAAAAATCAAATTGACATGCATGAAAAGCAGGCACAATTGGGCGATCAAAATTAAATCAGTTAGTAAACAAAGCGTGCACCACTGATTTAATCTATATTGGTGCCAAAAAGAATAGATTACAAAAGGAATTGAAAATAAAGATAGTATCAGCAAAAAGATATAATTTGGAAACAATAGTTGGAATAAAACAAAGAAAGAAAAATATATGATAATTAAATCTGTCAGTTTGATTTTATCATGTAATAACCGTGATGGCTTGGAGTGGATAATAGAATTACAATTCATTCTGGTATCCTTTCCGCAAAGTTTGTTTATGACATCCGTGGTATGCCCATAGTCTACTTTAAGAATGAGTATGGAGAGGGTAAAACCTATACCTGACAAGAGGAGAAAAATAAAATCTCCAATTGAAGGTTTATGAAGGTACATTAGCAATACCAAAAGAAGAGAAAATAAGATGATGGAATATCTTCTTAAAACCAATGCCAAATTTTGGGGTTTATTTTCAACCAAGATGGTAATTCCTGTCCAAAGTTGTTGAAACTTCCTCAAACTAATCGAACTCCTTCTATTCTTTTGGTCGGTAATAATAACATTTTCTTCGTTCTTTTGAATGAGGTAGATCTCCGGTTTATCACCATTATCTAGCTGCGCTAAGAATGTTCCAGTCAATTTTTCAACCTGCGGAGTAGATAATTTGGTAAACAAATTGGGAATATACAGTTTGTCAAAAGTATCCGACAATGCTGATAAGGCCGGATACTCCGGGTGGGATTTTAATTCAATAAGGAAGTATCGATAATAATACCCATTCTTATTGAGAAACGTTTTTGCTAAATTGGCAAAATCTGCCTCCATTCTATAAACATTTACTTGTCACTAGATGATAACTATTTCCATTTATATAACCTAATCATGTATGAATAATTGATCTAGCCATAAATTATTCTCCCATCATACTTCTAAGCAATAATTTTTTTAGAGTTGGATCAGAAGGCCGCTTCGCATCGGCGACCAATACTTTACCTTCGGCATCCAGTATCATATAGCGGGGGATGGTTTTGATGTTGTAATCGATCAATTGCTGAGAACTCCGTGAATTGGTAATGAAATAGGAATGATCGTATTCACTCAAATTTAGTTCCTGGACTGCTTTGGTCCAGTTATCCATTTGGTCATTATAGGCCAGATAAATGAACTGGATACCCATATCGGCCATTTCCTTCTTCAATTCAATTGAATAGGGTATTTCTGCCCGACAGGGTGCACACCAGCTCGCCCAGTAATCGATGTAATACAACGACGCACTATCTAGTCTGATCAATTGATTGAAAGTGGTTTCCACACCATTAATATTTCTGATTTTAATATCTGTGGCCGGGCTCTCTTCTACTCCCATTTTCGTTCTTAATTCCTGAATAAATATAGTATCCCGGAGTTGGGAAAATGATTTGTAATATTGCGAGATCAAGTGGTTGATGGATTGAAGGGGTTCAGTCCCTGCGGATTTTTCTAAATACAACTGAAAATAATACCTTGCTAGGTCTGGATTGATTTCGGGATCTTTATTCTGAACCATAGAAAAGATCGAGTCAGGGTTTTGAATAAATTTAGCTTTAAAATAAAACCGGTCTAAAATACTGTAAACATCAAAATCAGACTCGCTACCATACAAACTTATATCGGAATCATCAATAAAGAGAGAAGACAACACCGTTCTCCGCATTTCTTTATTTAATAGGCTTTCCCAAAAATCAGGCGAATTTGAATGATTTCTGACGTAATCCATTTGGTAGCTATGACTCTTCTTAATCTGTTGATACAGAGAATCCAGGTTTCTGAAGAACGGTTTTAGTCTTTCTAACTCTCGAGGAATTTCTTCTTTGGTCTTAAATATTGGATATAAACTAACTGACCCTGGTAGCACCAAATAATACCTCTCCCTCATTTTTTCAAAGGGGTTATCTACTATGAGGTTGTAACATAAATTCTGTTTTGAATCTTCCGCAATGGGGATACCTTCCTCATAATGGATGGATAAAGTATCCCCTGAATCTAACCGATAATA
>CALCSX010000273.1 GCA_937894165.1 uncultured Saprospiraceae bacterium
AGTGTCGGATACAGGGCGCTAAATTTATTTGATGGGAGAACAGATATAGATTCCTTCAATTTCACGGCACGAGATATTCAATGGGCTTATGTGATGCTGGATATAGCGAATACGGATACTATGCCACTAGTTCCCACTGCTAATGAGTATTGGGAAAGTATGGAATTGTATAAAAAGGCCCCCTTTGTTATGCTGAGTGCTTTACTCTATCAATTTGATACCATTCGAGGTGATGCCGTGGATTCTAATTTGCTATATATTTCAGACGAGCAGTTTTTCGATGTAGTCAGCAGGACGGAGAGTCCTTATGATGTAGATACGACCTGGATGGGAACAGTGGGTAGAAAAACATGGTGGGGAGATTCCGTTCTATTCAGGACCTCACCTGCTATGTGGCTGAGCAATATGAATCTATCCGAATCTAATCTTCTAATAGATTACGACAATGGGGCCGGCTGGGAGCAGGCTGCATTTATTATGGATACAACTGTAGTATATTCTTCGTTAGGAGAGAAGGTCATACGATTCGGATATGTGCTGAATCCCGGGGATACATTAATTGCACATTCGATGATTACATTGGAGGGTGGAGTGCCTCCCTCTCCTCCGGGTGCGGGTGGAGACAGAAGCCCAACCTATAATGTACAAAGAGATGACTCTTTTCATATTGGAGACACTGAAGAAATACTTATCAAAGAATGGCAATTTCACCCTTTCTTCGGGTGGATACAAGTGCCTGTAGGATGGGAAACAGTGATATCTACCGGTGTAGAAGTCTCCATTTTCTATAATAAAAACTGCGGAGATCAGGAAATCCGTAAACCCCTCATCATAGTCGAAGGTTTCGACCCCGCCGATGCCTACGATGAACGATTTCTATTTGAAGCAGAATATGATTCAAAAAATAATGAAGTTGGTCCCTCTTTATTAGGTCAACCTTACGAAGATCCAAATGGTACTTTTCTCCGAGATCACCTCCACGATGCAGACTACGATGTATTCTACATCAACTATGTAAATAGTACGGTTCAGGCCCAGGAGAATGCAGCCTATGTGATAGAAGCGATAAAGGAGATTAACAGACTGAAAGCGGAAGCAGGCTCACAGGAGAAAAATGTGGTGATAGGCGCGAGTCTGGGTGGAGTAGTGGGTAAGATAGCATTGCGGCAGATGGAGATCGCGGAGGAGGATCATGAGACAGAGCTCTATATCACTTTCGATGCACCTTTAAAGGGAGCGAATGTGCCGTTAGCATTGCAAGCGATGATTTATAATCTGGCTAATTATAAAGCTGGTGGGGAAACTTTATATGAAAAGGATTCAAACATCCGAAGCCAATATGATGCTTTATTTAGTCCTGTAGCCAAACAATTACTTTATTACCATGTGCAACAAGCTCCTTTTTTCCATTTTCAGGAATTGACTCGTACAGGTTCACAACTTTCTCTATTACATGATGAGTTTTATGATTGGTTCGAAGCCTTAGGTGATTTAGAGGATTGCGAGCAGATAGCAATCTCGAATGGGGCTATAGAAGGATCAGGAATGCCTTTTTCACCGGGAGATGAATTATTCAATATTATTAAATTTGATTTACAGGGGGAAGGTAAATTTGCGAGAGTGAACGTTGATTTTGTAGGATATGCCCTTCCCTTACCTAATACTACCAATACAGTATATAATGGCTATATGGAGACAATAGTAGGAAATTTTGTCATAAAGAAGAGCCCTAAGGCACTGAAAGTTCAAAATGTATTACCTTATGATTCTGCCCCGGGAGGTATGCGGACATTATATGAGGTCGAAAACGGAATTAAGACCGATCTGATAGGAGATGCGAATTATCGCTCCTTTTGTTTTATCCCTACTATCAGCTCTTTAGATTTGGATGAGACGGATCCCTATTATCCACTCATAGATTTAACGGAAGTCAATGATGTCATCGATAATGGTCTTACTTCTCTGACTGCTTATACCGGTCCTACAGAGGTAAGTTCCCATTATGACGGAGATGTGATGAGTGTGAATCAACCCCATGTCTCTTTGGATAGAAGACATGTAAGACATTTGCTATCGAGGATAGGAAGTCTGGCTAAGCCTGCTTCATTAGAGGATGATAAAACATTTAACTATGGAGTGGGAGAAATGAGCGAATTTGATCCTTTAGAAGCGGGAATTCGAGCTACCGATAATATTATTAAAGATAATCTTGAAATTACCGGCACCGGCAAAGTCTGGATTAATAAAGTAAACAGAATCGGGTATATAGATGAAATCGAAAACCCGGAGACGGATAGCGATACTGAATTTGAAGTGAATGTGATCAAAAATCCATGTACGCAAGACCCTACAATAATAACCATAAATGATGGTGGAGAAATGACACTAGGAGAATCACTATCAGGAGGTTCATTTAATAAAGGAAGCTTAATTCTGAATGAAGATACAAAGCTAATAATAGAGGACGGCGGCAAAGCCCGCTTAAATATTTACTCGAAGATAGTGATTAAAGATAGAGCTGTTCTGGAAGTTCAGGAGGGTGGCTTATTAGAGCCCACCTGGGCATCGAAAATAGAAATAGAGGATGGAGGAGAATTGATCATCAGAGATGGAGGAACATTACAGCTAGTCTCATTCTATGCCAAGGTAGTTATCAATGAAGGGGGTAAAATGATAATAGAAGACAATGCCAACATTCACTTGTGGGATGGCAGTACGATGGACGGAACGGTTAGAATTGAAGTAAGGGGAGAATTGGAAATTAAAGGAGACTTTGGTTTAAGTGGTAATGGATTCTTCGATATCTACAATACACATACTTTAAAGCTGACAGGTGGAAAATTGAATTTGGAAGGTTATGATAAAGATTGTCGTTTAATAAGATTGAATGATGGCACCAAGTTAGATATAGGGTCAAATGATTTCACTTTCATCAATGGAAGAATTGACTATTATTCGAATACAGGAATAGAAGCAAATAATGGAACAACCGTTATGATATAAGATGCTCATATGAAAGGAATGGGTAATTCAAATTCGGGACTTACTATGTTCAATTATAGAAGACTTCGTATGCAAAGTGTTGATGTTACAGATTTTGAAAACATAGGGATCGATGTCTCTAATAATGATGGGACGTTTCCAGTGTTACATACTCACATAGTAGGTTGCACTTTCAAAGACAATAAGACAGCATTAGGCATTGGATTGATGAAGCAAGCTTATGTTATTAATAGTAGTTTCGAAGGTAGCACGGAAACCGATGAATGAATTCTTTTCTTCGGCGTGGATCAATTGGTAGTGAATAATAGCACATTCACTAAATTAAAGTATGCCCTTATGGCATTAGATGGCAGAAACAGACTCGTGCTTAATAACTCTCAAATCAAAGATTGTGTTTATGGTGTGCATACATTTCTCGATGATGTAGAATTGAATTTGATCGCACGATCCGGCACCATTTTTGAAAATAATAATATAGCCATTCAAATACTCAAGGGTGGGTTTGGAACAACAGGTGATTATGGATTAGTATTGTTTGATTGTGTTAAGATGATAAATAACAGATTTGGCATAATTGGTGAAGATTTACTTTTACAGATTGACGCATATACTAATTCACATTCAGTCACAAATTTTAGAAGCAATACTTTCAAATGTCAATCAGATCAACTTTTGTTTGAACTTTGCTTTGAAGAAAGAGATGTTTCTCCAAGCAACCCAATTCCGGCGCGAGGTAATTTCTGGGATCTAGGTGTTCTGCTTACAGATGAACCCTGGAAAACTAATAATGGTTATTGTTTTCTACCATCGACACCTGGAATGATTGATTACAGTAATTATGTAACTACCGAACCAGTAGGATGTCCCCTAGATGATGACCAGATAGATATCAGTCATAGTCAGATGTTGTGCTCTATTCCTTCGGGACCTGCCACTACGATAGATGTTAGAACTACTTATAAGAAATTCTATAAGTCATGGACGGAAGATTTAGACAATGAATATTACGATTC
>CALCSX010000274.1 GCA_937894165.1 uncultured Saprospiraceae bacterium
GTAGTCGAGATCGTTGGTCTCGAAAAACTCCCGCAAGTCCAGGGCCGCAATCTGAAAATATCCCTCCACCACACATTTCGCATTCTCATCAAAAAGCGCTTTGCTATCGGCTCTACGACCTAACAGCAAACCCAACGCGCCCAAGAGTATCGATTTGCCCGCACCCGTCTCCCCTGTGATGATGCTCAACTGCTCCGAAAAAGCAATATCTACCTCCTCGATAATCCCGTAATTGCGAATGTGAAGTCGGCTCAACATCCTGCAAAGCTATATAATTTGAAAGATTGCATACCGGGAAAATTTGGGACATTATAACGTCGGGCACCATTTTAATAGGAGCACGCATCTGCCGGAGCCGTACAAGACTTTTTATGTGTGCGCGATATCCTGAGCGAAACTGGGGCCCTCAAAAGTTTACTGTAACGGTTCGCATAAACGCAGGTGGGGCGTTTAGCCCCACTTGCCGTTTTATGCTGTGTTAGCGAAAGTTTTCACTTCAACCCTGTATAATACAATTCAAAAGCTATTTCAACCAAAGCCTCATCTTCAAAATAAAATCTGATGTAGTCACAACTTTCAAATAGTCTTTCAATTGGCACATTACAATTTGGGCATTCAAATCCAGTATTTAATAAGTAGTCATACCTATTTCCTGTCTTGCTAACGCTTGTTGGTTCCCCTACAAGCCTTTTAATATTCTCTCTAGAGAATCGACTGTAGCAACTTTTATTTACCTTTAGTCTACGCAAGAATCGTATAAATTGATAAACTCTTTGCTCATTCTCCTTGAACGGAATTTCATTTAATGACAATTCCATATCACTCAAACCCTTAAATTCATCAATCGAAAGCTTCGATAAATTCACAGAATACAATCCAAACTTCATTGAATGAATATAATTGGAGAGGCTGTCAAGATTCACCAGACATTCATCATTTATGTTCGGCTTCACTATATCAACACTATGTTTTATCGAACATGAAAAGCATATTCCGAATATAGTTAGTAAGAAAATTACCTTTTTCATAAAACGATAATTTTCTTGGTGAACAATCCACCCTCACTCTGATACTTAAGAAAGTAGATGCCGGAAGCAAGAATAACATCTATTTCAATCGTTTTAGTATTTGCCGAAATTGATTTAGAGAAGTGTACTTTACCTGTTTCATCTACAATTTCAAAAAATCCTTCAGATTCAAAGTCAACATCAAGACTTTGAACAAAGATTTTACCATCAGTAGGATTTGGAAAAATAATTACAATGTTTTCAATCTCATTATCCCAAACACTATTTGTTCCTGAGCAACTTTCTCCACATTGGGAGGAAGCCTGTATTGGAACTCCACAACTCGCGGTCAGTATTTGTTGACTATTAGGAAATACTTGATTTGCACCAGTAATATCATCTGGCTTTATTGTTACATTAATTCCACTTGAGGAAGTGGCGGTAAAGGACCAGTAAACTATAGATTGATTATAGGGTTGAAAAACTCCAGGAATTACTGCATGGTTAATCATATGTGCATGCCCTAACTCATGTTTGAGTTTATTTTGCATATTAATCTTATCTTCATTGGTAGGAAAAGCCATTCTGTAATCTCACCCTATCTAGCTACACCCAAAACTAAATAATTCCAATCAGTTGACCCCTCCCCAAACTTAGGAGTCTTCTAAATTAGAAAATTCCGCTATTTCCATCTGTTTTTCTATAAACATTTCCGGGGTTAAATTACCCAGAAAACTGTGGGGCCGGAATGTATTATACTCTTCCCTCCAGGCTGCTATTTTATTCTTCGCATCCTCCAGGGAGAGAAACCAGTGGGCATTCAGGCACTCATCCCGGAATTTCCCATTGAATGACTCAATATACGGATTATCCGTGGGTTTACCTGGCCTGGAAAAAATGAATTCGACCTGATGTTCATATGCCCATCTGTCAACATCTTTGGAAATAAATTCCGATCCATTATCCACCTGAATCTTTTTCGGCTTTTCACCTTTCAACAAACGAAGTTCTTCCAAAACGGCAACTACATCGCCCCCTTTTAAACTCTGTCCGACTTGAATTGCCATGCATTTACGGCTATAGTTATCCACTATAGTTAAGCAACGCAGCTTTCGGCCATCGAACAGCGCATCTGCCACAAAATCCATACTCCAACAATCATGTAAGTTGGAAAAAGCAGGCCGCTCGGAGCGGTGGGAGGCAGCCCGGCAACGCCTGGGGCGCTTCATCCGCAGATTCAAACCCTCTTCTTTGTAGATACGGTAAATACGTTTATGATTGTCTTTCCAGCCCTCTCTTCTTAGTAAAACTACAATCCGCCCGATGCCGTAGCGAACTCGCGTCTCGGCAATATTTCGTATGCGCTGCCGTAGAGGACCATCGCTTTTGCGAACATTTTTGTAATACCACACTGACGTACTCAGCAGTGATACATGGCATGCTCTGCGAAGGGAAATTCGATAATCAGAAACCAAGCCTGCAACCATTTTTCGACGTTGAGCGGGCTTTAATACTTTTTTTTTAAAACGTCTTGCAGCATCTGCTTGTCCAGGCTAAGGTCAGCAACCAACTTTTTTAATTGGGCATTTTCCTCTTCAAGCTGCCGAAGACGACGCAACTCCGCTACCCCTAAACCACCATATTTCTTCTTCCAGTTGTAGAAAGTGGCTTCACTGATTCCCATTTTTCGGCACACTTCTTCTACTCGGGTGCCAGTCTCAGCCTGTTTGATCGCAAAAGCAATCTGGGCCTCCGTAAACTTTGATCTTTTCATTCGGTATCCTCCCGTTTAAAATTAGTAATTCATAAGCGAATTCTCTACTTTTAAATGCTCCAGTTTTATGGGGAGAGGTCAAGTCATGTCATTTTTTATCGTTTTGGACGGGTGTGGTAAACTTTATACGTTGAAATAGTCTTCAAACCAGAAATAAACTCAGTCTGCACTTCCAGTTTCAAGCCCCCTGTGTTAAGCTCCGATTTAATCTGCTCTATGTCGCTGTTCGAGTGAAATGAGCTGTACCAGTTGATTATTACATAACACTGGTCTATACATAGTGAAGGGTCAACTTCCTGATAATCAATAAATCTTCCCGAATGCTCAAATCCGCTGTAATAGTCTAGCAGATTCACCATCACTTTATTGGAGATAAACACGGATGTTTGCAACTCGGGTTGTTGTAAAACTAATTGAATATCTTCTTTTACCTCCCGATAATTTAATGATTTACTATAAATCGCATGTTTCACCGAAGGCACCGTGCTCAAAAGCAATACCAATATTACTACTCCCTTTCTGAACCCGCTTAATTCTATGCGGGCTAACATTTGAACTGCACTCACAGCCATTATGGGCACAGCAAATAGATAATGACGCATATCAAGACAGCCCGGATTATAACTATTAATGGAAATAGTCATAAACTGGATAGACAGGCATAATACCAGGATTGTCATAAAGTAGAAGTGTATCTCTCTGAGAAGGCCTTTCCCCCTCAGCTTCCACGCGGCATATGCCCTGATTAAAGCAGAAAATACAAAAATGAATAACAAACCCGATTTATAGCTAAACCAAATAAAATCTATTGTGACTCGCTGCCACACCGCTGCAATAGGCATCTCGTCATAAGAGCAGGAATTATAATATCGATTCGCCTCGATGGCCTGGAAGCGGGATAATGGATGTCCCGTGAAAACATACAGAAAGGCAAAGTACAGTAGAAGCAATATCGAACCAATCAAAATTGGGTACATCCACTTACTCAGAGAATTTGAGCGAATGTCACGTACAAAATAGTATATCAGCAAAGGTGTGAATAAAATGACAGTACCTTTTGACAAAAAGGCAAAGAACAGGCATAGTGCAAACACCACACTTTTCACGAATCC
>CALCSX010000275.1 GCA_937894165.1 uncultured Saprospiraceae bacterium
GGAAATTAATTATCACAATTCACCCAAAGCTATTTTCTCTCGAATTTCGAAAATCACTCCTCTCAACAACATTATACCCGCTCTCGAATTTCGGGAAATTAACAAAAGATCCCTCCCCCACAAAAAATGGCTCGTTTTCACAAGCCACTTCTTAAAAAAATTATTTTCTTCAAATATTTTTCTACTCTGCTCCGTCCTGCCTCGCTACATCCACAGTATACTGTCCGGCCTGATTGCCTTGTGTAATCCCTACAGTAGCATCAAATCGATAATGTATCCCACCGTAAACTCTCGAAATCGCTGCTTCTTCAGCCCAATCATGGCAAAACTGTGCTTTCTCAGGGAATATATAAGCCAAAACAGTGGCCGCTGCCGCTGAAAAAACACTATGTCCAGAAGTGTAAGCCGGGAAATTCGGGGTTCCTAAAATAGTCTTAAAGCCCGGTATGGTTTGTATAGGTCTTGGATAATGATAGTAAAATTTCGCATCCCAACAGCCTATACCTGCATCCATTATTGCCATATTCATATAAGCAAAAACTCGCGCAGTACGTAATGGATTCAACTTATATTCAACACAGAATTTCTTTGCTAAATTGTTCCAATGTCCCGGTGGTGTATACGATCCTAATCCGTCTTCCCACCAATTCGCTATTCTTCTTTGCTCGGTAGTAAGGTTTTTAGCGAAAGATTTCAGTTCCTCAGCTGCTTCGTTAAACTCAGCAGATCCTATGCTCGGCGGCACTCCCGGTCGGATAGCTTCCACATTCGGTACATTCCACATGCGAACTTTACCGAAGTTCGGGACCAAACCCACAGGTCTTACCGGATCTTCCATATTGTCCCATGCCCATCCAAATCTATTTTGCGCCTCGGTTTTAATAGAATCAGAAATAGGCTTTGGTGTCTGTGCTGATGACATTCCATCCTGAGATGCTCTCGCTAAGGCAATAGCACTGATTTGCTCTCCTATCGATATTCCCGCTGCAATATCGCTCTCAACGTTAGTTCCGGATAATTTAAGACATGCCAAATGATCTTTCACCAATCCATCGATATAATCTTTCTCCAATGGAAACATAGCGCTCAATATCTTCTGAGAGACACTAGCAATCACTGCTCCATCAGAAGGATATGAGGGTAAATTATTATTTACATACGAATTCGGTATTGTGTTATCTACAGAATATGGCGAAGGTCTGTTAAACTGAAATTTGTAATTCCATGCTGTTATCAACCCGTCGAACTGCGCAACGCTTAAATAGGAAAGCATTCTGGATGTATACGGCGGATGTGCAAAAGGAAATACCGGCGGTCCGTTCGGATTAGCAGGGGTAGGTAATGTATAAGTTCCGTCCTCATTTGGTGGCGGAATCAAGTTGTATTTTGCTGCCAATTCCAAAGCAACTTCATTCCATCTCAACACAGGATTGTTGGTCCAATAATGTATTTGATCACGTTGCGAACCGCTGATGTTGCCACTCAGATTCTTAATTTCTGCCAATTCTGCTTGGTATTCAGCTGAACTGATATCAGTTGGCACTTCTACAATAATGCTTGAACTGTTTTCGACTAAGATAGGATCCCAATTACCTCCTAATGAATCCACTTTAGAATATAAATATGGTGAGTATCCTTCATATTGAGGCAAATCCTTCTCACAAGAATTAAATAGCAATAATAGAGCAACTAATCCGGCTCCTAATATATATTTGATTTTCATAATTATTAGTTTTTAGTGAATGATTAAAGTCCGAATTGATAAGTAACTCCGAGACTGTAATTAGTGAATTTGCCCATATTTCTGCCATTAACTATTGTGTTAGCATAAGCAACAAGACTCAATTGATTCAATTTCTTGAAGTAATATTGAGCAAACACACCGACCTGGTCAAACATCATTTTGTTCGTAGGTTGAGGTCTGTTCCATCTTCTGATGTCATCCCCGGAAACACATTTGATACCTGTATAGGTAGCTTCCATTCTCAATCTACCTTCCAAGGTTAAAAAGCCGATGGCCGCATGCAAATTATAAGCATTAGGAACATCCATATAATTGGAATAGTAGGCTCCATTATTGTAGTAAAAATCCCTTTCTATCTCAGAATAGCCTCTAAAATGATAAGCGAATGAAGCTCTTCCGTAAAATCCTGAATTCAAAGCATATTCTGCTGTCGCTCTCAAATTAACTTCTGTACTACCCAATCCAATGCTATAGGGCATATAGTCAGATAAATAATTTGTCAGAGGAGTCGATAAACCAACTAATCCTAATAAGGATAATTTCCCTCCATCATTTTCAACTTCTAGAAATTTCCCCTTCACAGCTACTGTCAAATCCTGAATTCCGGATACCCCTGCCAATTGCCCGCCCGTAGAGGAGGTGCTCACATAAGGAGCCATCGCAATGATGTCGATTCGGTTTGTAATTCCATAAGCCGCCATCGCCATTACGCTACGTCTTTTGAAAGTTCCTAAATTGAGATTCTCAATGAGTACTTCGCCTTCGTAATATTGATTGAAACTTGCCTCATCATAAATAACAGCCAGACAAAGTTCTTTTTTGTTCATCAAAATAGCATCCCATGGTGTCTGAGCAGCTAGGTTAACGGAAAAAAATACTAATAATAAGTAAATGATTTTTTTCATTTTTCTGTGATGTGATTATAAAATTTTAGATTTTGCATCACAAAGTTAATGATTTGTTAAACAATTTTAACTTTGTTCAATATTTTAATACTTTTTTAATTATTTTTTTTGCGAAAATTGGTCTTAATATATTTTGATTACAATTTAAGTTGAAGAAAATCAATTTAAACGCTCTGAATATCAATTCAAAAGAATTAAAATTTTTAATTTTATGCTTAAGTATATATATGAAGAAAATCTAATTTCTGATAGAATAAAAACTGAATTTCTAACAGAATCTGACATTCCCGTATGGTCCAACTTCTTCAAAGATCCTAATTCTGCAAAGTTTCTCCCAGACTATGGCATATCTGACCCTATGAAGCGAGCCGAGCATTGGATCACCAGCCAATTTAAAAGATATGAATCCGAACGTTTCGGTCTCCAGAAAATAGTGGACAAACAAACAGGTGAATTCTTAGGGCAATGTGGCTTACTGTGTCAAGAGGTGGATGGGCAGCCGGAGCTGGAGGTCGGCTACCATTTCTTTAAGGAATTCAGAGACAGGGGATTCGCAACTGAAGCTGCCTGCCTTTTCATAGATTTTGCTTTCCGCAATAAACTCAGCGAGAATATAATTTCTATCATCGATGTGGAAAATTTTCCCTCCCAGCGTGTGGCTGAGAAGAATGGGCTAAGGATCTCTAAACGAACTCGATATTTTGATTTAGATGTTTTTATATATAGGATCTATCAGCATGAATGGGCGTGAGAAGCCATTGGTGTATTCGTGGCTAAAAATTTAGTGCCGCAGGAATTCCCTTGCCGCTCTCCGAATCCTTCTCTGCGAAAATCCGCGAAATCTGCGGGAGATTCCCCTGCCGTAGGCATCCCTACAGCACCCCACCTACATCAGTGTCAAATCTTCTAATCTTGGTCTTCTGTTCTTTTTCATGTCAACAAATTTAATTTTTATTATTTAATTAAGTGTCCCACACAATTTAATGGATACCCTCCGTGAAATCTGTGAGCCTCCCAACAAATGCCACAGGCATCCCGAATCGCTCCCCATTTCGCTCAACGAGCCGATAGGCGACAGAACAGCGAAGCGACAGAACCTAGAACAGCCGAAGGCTCAGAACGCCTCCCCGATCGTAACATACAATCCATTGCTATCCTTCCCCCACGCATAATCTACCCTGATATTCACCTTGTTCCCCTTATCGACCCGAAATCTCAAACCCGCCCCATACGACCATTGCCACACACTTTCCTCGACCCGCCTGTCCCAAACCACTCCATTGCCACCAAAACCCACTAGAAAAAATCTCCAAAATACCGGCATCCGATACTCCGCCTGCATCCCAAACGACTGATCCCCCCGAAACCTGCCCTCAAAATACCCCCGCAACTTCTTCGGCCCGCCCAACTGCGCCAAATCGAAGAACGGCGCCTCCCCATATCGTCCATTATAAAACACATTGCCAGCCAAAATATGCTCCCCCCACAATTCCCGGTAGCCCGCCACATCCAAGGTCAATTTGCTATAACTGTATTCACTCAGCAATCCCTCAGAACTCCTTTCCAGATTTGTCTTAAAAAGCACCCCCCGAGTTGGCCAGAAAACATTGTCCCTAATATCATAAGTCGCCGTCAAGCCGTAGCGCAGCACCTGCCCGCCCTGCTTTCCCACGACCTCATCACCCGACAATAGCCCGCCTTCCTCTATCTCCATATCGAAATAATTGTCGTATTGAAGGCTCACCCCCGCATATAAATTTTTCAAAAAAAGATACTGCCCCCGCACGATCAACCGGGGAAAATTCACACTGTAAAACTCCTCGTCAGCCGCCCGCGTATCCGATCCCAAGCCATAGTACCTATAAATATATTTGTAAAACCCCACCTCCCCGGACAAATACAATTTGTCGCTCATCGCATACAATTCGTAGGGAAAATAGATCAGAATTTGCTTTTCCAAGGTGTAAATCAGCCCCAATTGCACCTGCGAAGGCCTAAATTCGGGATTTTGCCCCCTAAGAAAGAAAGTATAAGCTCCACCCAAGCCAAAGCCCAGCCTCGTTTCCGGAGCATAAAACGCCAAGGGAAGCACAACTAGTGTATTTTTCAAGCTATCAGCTCTCACAGTTTTCTCGCCCAACGACTCCTGCGACAACACTGAGCTAAACATCAGAATGCCGCCTATCAGAACAATAAAACGAATTGCCTTATTCATTATTATAATTTAATCCAAACCAATAAAAGCAAAACACTCAATAAGTGCTTCTAAAAACTACTAATTCTTGTATCGTAAATTACAAAATTTCAAATTCAAGATCCTAAAAAGTATTATGTTTTTTCCCACACTACAAGAAAACGCGTTCATTGAATCTCTAGCCAAAAAATTCCAAAGACAAGGCTTTCGAAGTATCTCATACCAATTAAAAATGTGACATTCCATATTTATTTGGTATGGGAATTCAGGAAGTTTAAAGTAAATAAATGACTGATTCAAATACGAGAGTAATGCAGGATTTGGGATTTTTGGGCAGCGATTATTTGACTTTCATAAATTTTTTAGCCCAACGACAAGCCTCACTCTGCCCCTGCAATACATAATTTCCCGGGCTTAACGCAGCAACATTCACCCTGCCCGCAGACCATTCGCTGTCGTCCACCATTTTGACCACCTTGCCCAGTTCATTATAGATAACCAACTGCATGTTTCCGCAAGACGATTCATCCATTTTGATGTTCAAGGTTTCACTCACAGGATTGGGGAATATCTCTACTTCTAAAGCTACGGCTTCATTCACAGAAGTGCTGCCCTGATCTGAATTTCCGGCATTGAAAACCTCTTTTGTAGCCCTACTCTGAACTATTGAAACAATAAGAATATCATCCATTTTGCTGGCCCATTCCGCTCCTATAGTAAAATTGAAAGTCTGGCTTCCATCCACCTCGACGATGCTAATTTCCTCACCTTCAGCTGCTGACAGATGCTGTCGGAACACATTGTGATGCTGCATATAAGATGGCAGCGTTCCGGCAGTGACATTTTTTTCGACAAGGAAAGTGTTGATGACTATTTCTCCGGCAGGGATTTCATTGTGATAAGTGACGGTGGCAGAAGCTGTCATCTCCGCCTTGTTCAGAACAGTCACCACCTCAACATTCGACCTGTCGTTGATCCGCTCTTCGAAATAAGTAGTAGGCACTAGACCATTTCCCGAATTCACTTGCGTACCATTTACAAATACATTCGGAGATCCCTGAACAGTGTAGTAAGACACCCGGGCATTATTTCCATTCGTATTCGCCTGATAAAGCTCACAATTAGGGTAAGGAGCAGGTGAATAAAAGGAGATCAGTTGTATATGTTCTTCGTAGGGTGCCATATTTTGCTGCAATTGAGGAATTCTGGAAGCACAAACACTACATCTCGTGTTTGAAAACTGCTCCACCACTATTTTCTTGCTCACCGCCTGCCCGTAGCTTTGGATCAAAGAGAAACACATGATCATACATAAAGTAAAGATTCGTATCATTTGTCGATTTTTTCGGTTTATATCAATTTCAGTGAGTAAAGTTATACCTTCTGCCCCGCAAATTCAAAGAGAGGTCGGAATTTAACACCATTTAGTACTATTTACGAGGTTTGCAGGGATCCGGTTGCCAATATTTCCTGATTGAAGATTCGTTGACTCAAATTAAAATTTCAGTAAACCTGAAAATAGATTTTAAGTTATATTTTCAGGAGCTATACGGCGGGCTTAAATCAAGTTAGTTAAATGAGGCACATTTAAAAACTTGCGCCGGCAGAGGAGAATTGATGATATGGTTTGATGATGATATGATTGAGAGAATTGTGGAAGTTCTAGCATAGACTTATCTAAGACTCATTTATAATCTAAATGTTTCTCGTGATTCGAGAAAATACAGAAAATCGGTTTTGTCCTGCTTTTTTTTTTATTTTCCGCGGGTGGTACCCACGACTTTATAATTGTCTCATACCGGGCGCAGGGTTAGCAATTTTCTCGAACCACGAGAATTTTCAATCCATTCCTAGTTTTAGTTTAGGATTTCAAATTTATTGTTTTAAAGATTAACATTTTAGATCCCTTCATCCGCATCAGCGATAGCAGCCGGCACGTAGTAAGGCGAATAGCGCGGTGACGATCGCCGCAGCATAGCGAAGGCAGATCGGCAGATGCCATTATATCTTAATAAAACTCAAAATAAAACGTTATTCATGTCAGTGCCTTGGATGAAAAATTTATTCGCAAAAATGATTTTTTCATCCATTCTGACCCGTTTTTTGCCTAAAAATTAAAAAATAACATAAAACATATTATAAAAATTTGTAATATTTAAATAATCTTAGTATTATTGTATCCTCAAACAGGTGACAAACTTTTTAAACTAAGTAAGAAGGCAATGGCTAAAAAGAAAACTACGCAACAACTTTCCCTCTTTGCTCGTATAGGCAAGAGTATAAAAGATGAAAGGACGCCCAAAATAATGGGTGTTTTCCTGATATTTTTAGGTATATATCTGGCAGCGGCTTTCACTTCCTACCTATTCACATGGAAGGTGGATCAGGACAAAATCATGGAACATGGCTGGTCGCTACTTTTCAATGCCGAGCTGAGCATGGAAAATCTTTTCGGTCGTCTGGGAGCCATGTTGTCACACCAATTTATCTACGCCGGCTTTGGTCTGAGTGCCTTTCTTTTCTGCCTGTACTTTATGTGGATCGGACTGAGAATGATCAATCCTGTTAAGGTTAATCCTCCGGGCAGATTTGTGAGACATTCAACGCTGATGGGGATTTTTAGTGCTGTTTCACTGGCATTTGTCTTTGAGGGGTTCGGATTTCCTTTCGGGGGATATGTAGGTATATTTATTTCACAGTGGATGAGTTCTTTCTTGGGATTTGCCGGCATGGCAACTTTATTGATTTCACTTTTTGCTGGAATTATTATTTGGTATTTCAATCCTAGCCTGAATTTCTCATTCGCTATGCCAAAATGGAGTGTGCCCTCTCTGAGCAAATCTAAAAAAGAAGCTCCATTGACGGAAAATGACACGCAGAGTGTAATTATTCCACAGAAACAATACGCTGATTTGAAAGAGGTGGAAGATGATTTTTTCTCTACAGTAAATACGACGAACAATTCGGTTAATAACTATGAAGAGGAAGCGGATATAGAGGATTTGCAGACGGAGATACAAGAGATAGGCGGGATAGAATTTTCAAGTGATTTTACTGACACGAGGAAGAAGAAAGAGCCAAAACCAGAGGAGGAATTGGAGCTGGATATGATAAGTCCCATCGAAAATCCTGCGCAAATATTGGCAGTAGAAGAGGATGACGAGGATGCCTTTGTGGCTTATGACCCCACGCTGGATCTTTCGAGCTATATTCCACCGACATTAGAATTGCTGGAGGATCACTCCGATGAGGGAATAGAAATTGACAGAGCAGAATTGGAGGGTAATAAGGATCAGATTATTGCGACGTTGTTAAATTATAAAATCGAAATCACTAAGATCCGCGCTACCATAGGTCCGACCGTGACACTTTACGAAATAGTGCCTGCACCGGGTGTAAGAATATCCAAGATCAAGAATTTGGAGGATGATATAGCATTGAGTTTGGCGGCTTTGGGTATCAGGATTATCGCTCCGATTCCGGGCAAGGGAACCATTGGTATCGAAGTTCCGAATAAAAAGAAGCAAATAGTGGGTTTGAAAGAAGTTCTTGCTTCAGAAAAATTCCAGCAAGCCAAAATGGATTTGCCGATAGCTTTGGGTAAGACGATATCGAATGAAGTGTTTGTGGCTGATTTGGCTAAAATGCCTCACTTGATGATTGCCGGGGCGACGGGTCAGGGTAAATCGGTGGGTATAAACGCGATTTTGATGTCTATTTTGTATAAAAAACATCCATCTCAGGTAAAATTGGTGCTAATTGACCCAAAAAAGGTGGAATTATTCCCCTATGCGCAGTTGGTGAAGCACTTTTTGGCCGTTTTGCCGGGGCAGGATGAGCCAATAATTACAGAGACGAAGAAGGTAATTACGACCTTAAATTCACTGTGTATTGAGATGGATCAGCGTTATGATTTACTCAAAATGGCGCATGCGAGAAATATTAAAGAGTATAATAAAAAGATAGAAGACAGGCGATTAAATCCTTTGAAGGGCCATAGATTTTTGCCTTTTATAGTGTTGATTGTGGATGAGTTTGCCGACTTGATTATGACGGCAGGGAAAGAGGTTGAGTTGCCGATAGCGCGATTGGCTCAATTGGCGAGAGCGGTAGGAATTCACCTTATCATTGCAACGCAGCGGCCTTCGGTGAACATCATTACGGGTGTTATCAAGGCGAATTTCCCTGCGAGAATAGGATTTAAGGTGACTTCAAAAATTGACTCCAGAACCATTCTTGATGCGGGTGGCGCCGATCAATTGATAGGTCGTGGGGATATGCTGCTTTCTGTGGGCGGCGATATGGTCAGATTGCAGTGTGCATTCATCGATACGCCGGAAGTGGAGGCTGTTCTGGAGCATATTCACAATCAAAGAGGGTATCCGGAGCCGTATATGTTACCTGAATATCTGGATCCGGACGATTCGAGCAATGATTTAGACACGATTCGTCACGATGATTTGGATGAGAATTTTGATGATGCGGCGCGCCTAGTTGTTCAAAGCCAGCATGGATCAACGTCGATGATACAGCGACGATTGAAGCTGGGTTATAACAGGGCGGGCAGGATAATGGATCAGTTGGAAGCATTTGGGGTGGTTGGTGCCAATGAGGGCAGCAAGGCGCGGGAGGTGATGATACAGAGTGAGATGGAGTTGGAAAGTCATCTTGAGATGATAAAAAAGAAGGCGCATAGTTAATCACCGGAAGATTTAAAATCCATGAGGGGCAAATTTGCAAATGTGCTTATAAACACATATAATCATCCATTGTATTATGAATTTTGAACATTAATGATTATAATAAATTTCGCAATTAACAATTAAAACGTTATCTGAAATGCCAATATAGGCGTCAATCCCGACTGCCTTCTGAATACCCACTCATTCACATCGGGATTGTAATCTCGTGCCAAGCCATCGATATTTC
>CALCSX010000276.1 GCA_937894165.1 uncultured Saprospiraceae bacterium
GATAGTATCGGTATGTTGGTAATTTTCCTTAACTTCATCTTGAAATTCATATCAATCTGTATAAAATTGATTTAATGAATTTTTGTGGAGGATTTTTTTTGATTTGTATTTACAACTATTCTATGAGCAGACTTTATCCTATATTATTATTTGGAATTATTTTTTCATTTTTTATAGGTTGTAATAATGAGAAGTTCGATGAGAAAAGCGTTGATTTCTCTGTTAATATTAGGCTTTCCGGCGATCCCGAAATGTTACATCCCATGTTAAGCCGCACTGCGGGAGCTACGCAAATAGAAAGTAAAATTTTCCAGTCACTTCAAGAGTACAATCCAACTACCTTATTATTGGAACCGGTACTTATAAAACAAGCCCCTTCAGTTGACACAGTGGATGGATTCACTGTTTTTAGTATGGAAATTAGAAAGGAAGCTGAGTGGATGGATTCCCAACCGCTTACTGCCTTGGATTACAATTTTACTCTAAAAGCGTCTTTAATACCATCTGTAGCCAGTGCATGGGGTGGGGTCTTGAGTTTTATTTCAAAAGTGGATTTTGACGAGGAAAATCCTAAAGAACTTACTGTTTATGTTGAGTCGGATTACCTGTTAGGCGAGCAAATAGCCACTAATTTTATGATTTATCCTGAACATATTTACGATAGTTTAATGATTTTGCGGAAATTTACTGTCGAAGAATTAAAAGATTTTGAAAATCTGACGGATGATCAAAAATCTGAATTAAATGCTTTTGCGGATCAGTTCAAGCAAAATATTGGAAATAAAGGAGCATTATATGGCTCCGGTCCGTATTTCTTGAGTTCCTACACAAAGGATAGGCAATTGTCTTTAGAACGTGTCAATGATTGGTGGGGTGAGGATTTTATTGATGAAAGCCCCAACTTTGCTGCCCTCCCGCTACAGTTAAATTATATTATAATTCCTGATGAATTTACTGCTATTAATGCCCTTCAACAAGGTGTTATTGATGTGATGGCAGAAGTACCCCCAAAAGATTTTACGGATTTAAAGCTGGATGAGAAAAATACTAAACTTGCTTTTTATACGCCGGCAATTCTTCAGAATTATATCATGACTATAAATAATAGGGACCCGATTTTAGAGGATAAAGTTTTGAGGAAAGCCATCGCTCATGGAATAAATGTGCAGATAATAATCGATAATCTATTCTATGGACAGGCAGAGCGAAGTGCGGGGCCCATTCATCCTTCTAAATCTTTTTTCAATAAAAAAATTCAACCCATTGAATTTAATAAAGAGAAAGCAATTCAGCTTTTGGAAGACAACGGTTGGAAGCTTAACTCTGATGGAATTCGATACAAAAATATGAATGGGGAAGATCAAGCACTGACTTTTAATTTATCGACTTCAGATAAGCAATTGGGTCAGGATTTTGCACAAATTATTTCAAAACAACTTGCAGAAATCGGAATTAAAATAGAGATTTCAGCGATGGATGTTAGAACATTAATTAAAAATGCCAGAAGCAAAAATTATCAACTGGCATTGCTCGCCATTAAGCAAAATCCGGGATGGGAGGATCCTTATCCATACTGGCATTCAGATTCTGATAATCCGGGCGGAAATAATTTTTTCGCTTATCAATCATCTCTGACAGATTCAATTATTAATTTAATTCGAGATACCAAGAATCCGGATGAATTAAATGCCCATTATTATGAATTCCAAAGAATAATATATGAGGATCAACCCGCTGTATTTCTAGTAAATCCGCAAGAAAGATTGATCGTTAATAGGAAATTTGATATTTCTCCAAGCATTTTAAGACCGGGGTATTTCGAGAATAGCTTTAAACTGAATGAATAATAATGAAAATTCTGAAAAGGCTTTTAAAATGGAGTGGAAGGTTACTTCTAACTATTATTCTTGCCTTTTCTTTCAGTTTCATTCTAAGTAATTTTTCATCCTCCGACCCAATCGATTATTCACTGCGATCAACAGATCCTTTTTTTGAGTTTGACGCCATCAGTTATCAGCAAAAGTATTCAGCTAGATCTGATTTATTGGGTCTTAATAAACCGACTTTTTATTTTTCTTGGCTTCCTAAGCATTTAAAAGATAAAAATTATCACGATTTAAGCATTCCACAACAAGAATTCTTTCTCTTTTGGTCTCAAAAAATCTTAAAAGCAGAAGATTTCAACTCGTTTTATAGCGAAATGCTGGAACTTAAGCGAGTAAACCCTCAATCGGATGTTCATCTGGAAATATGGACGGCCCGAAAGCTAAGCGAGCTGCAAAATTATTTAGATAGGTTATCAGTAAATGAAGATTTACGGACTCTTTTAAATAAGCTTGAAATTCATAATTCAAATAAGTTCCCCCACTTTTCCTGGAATGGTTTTAACAATATTTATCATGATCAATTGGTGAAAGTTTTCAATTGGTCAAGCTCCTATTCAACATATTTCTTGAAGCCGGCTGCTGAAATTCTCCCCAGATACCTTATGTTCACGCTTTTTATTTCAGTTTTTTCCTTATTAATATTGATTTTATTGAGTTTTTTATTCGTTGAAGTACTCTCGGGCTTAAAAATTTATTTGCGATCAATCATATTAGGAATTTTTGATTGGATCTACGCCATGCCTGTTTTTTGGATAGCGACGCTGGCTGTCATTTTCGGAACATATATGTATGTCAATAATTTGACAAGTTTTTTGGGCTCACCGGGAATATTTGTAGTGCGACCCCAAGACTCTGTAATGACAGAAATTTATAATAATCTTGGAAATTTGATGTGGCCAATCCTGGTAATAGTTCTTAATGGTTTGGCTTATTTTATTAATTATATTCAAAGCATACTGAAGGATGAGGAAAGAAAAATTTATGTTCAGGCATTTCTAATGAGAGGATATTCGGGGAGACAAATTTATACACTTTTTTTAAGAAGACGGGTAATTTATTCTATTACAGCTTTATTGCCGGCTATTTTTGCCTCACTGATTGCGGGATCAGTCGTTTTGGAGGTTATTTTTAATATTCCGGGGATGGGTAGCTTGCTGTATAGTTCTATTAAGAATTACGATTGGAATATGGTGCATATCATTATCATTTTAACATCGGTATTGATCTGGATCGGAACTGAATTTTCAAATTATCTTCAGAAAAAATTAATTCCTCAGAAATGAAAATTGCGGGAAAAGCCATAAAGAGGATTATAGGATATAGTATAGGGACTATTCTGTTGCTAATAATAGTTTTCCCGGGGTGGTTTGCCGGAGAAATGCCATTGGTATACAGAGATGTAAATGGCAGTCTTGTCGTCAATCTATTTAAGATAAATTCGGTCTCAGAAAATCGTGAGCCAAGCAATGTCAGAAAATATATTTCACCACTTATCCCCTTCCACCCTACAGATGCTAATTTGGAAGAGGGCAAGTTTATTCGACCCGGCCAATATGGAAATTCCGGGAGGATACATTGGCTCGGCACTGATCATCTGGGAAGGGATGTTCTTTCGGGCATTATTTGGGGAGCCAGAAGCAGCATTCTGGTATCGTTTCTCGCTGTTTTATTAGCTTTCCTCATATCTTTTTTTCTCGGTGGGATGACCGGTTACTACGGGAATAATTCATATTCAATGGATTCGAGGAAAGGAACTTTATTAATAATTTCTGTACTTGCAGTTTTTATATTTTTTCAATGGCATGTCAGTCAATTGGGAGGTCTCTGGAAATGGCTTATACTTATAATTGGACTTTTTTCGGCATACCTTTTTATTGTTTTAAAAACTTCAGGACGTCATTTCCCCTTACGAATCGATAGCAAGATCACCACTTTGGTAAACGTATTTGATGCTATGCCGGCAATTATGATGGCGATAGTTTTCTTTTTGACCTACCCTCGAATTAATATCTTGAGCATTGCTATTTTGATTGGAATATTGAAAATTCCTACTTTTTATAGAATTATTAGGAGCGAAATAAGAAGAATTAAAGAGAAGCCATATATTCAATCTGCCCAAATTTCAGGAAACAGTTTCTTTGTAATTCTATGTAGAGAAATGTTGCCCAATATTTTGCCTGTCGTGATAGTTTACGCGCTTTATTCGATGGCTTCAGTGATTATTATTGAATCCACAATATCCTTTTTGAATCTTGGCGGAGTGAATCCTGAGTATATCAGTTGGGGGAAGCAACTTAGTCTCAGTCGTAATTACATACAGGAATGGTGGCTGGCAATATTTCCCGGACTATGTATTTTTCTGGTAATAATATTTTTGCGAAAACTGGCAGAACGGATATCAGACAAATCTAGTTACGAATTTTAGCGCTTTTTTTAACATCTTTTGGGAAGAGTCCGCTTTTATTTTTCTTTTTATTTTTCTTGCCGTTTTCAGCATTTTTGTTCTGTGCTTGAAGGCTTACAGTTGCAGGGCATCCACTTTTCGGAGCACAAGAGGGCATCGTAAAGAGCATTGCACCGATAATAACTAAATAGAAATGGTAAGTTTTTATTTTGTAAGCTTTAATATTCATTTTTAATCTTTATTGTTTCACAAACTGTTAGTACCTTTGTGAACAATTTAAGGATTTTTTACAAAAATCCAAAATTTAACAACAAATTATTTTAAAAAGCTCAGAGAAATGAACGACTTGTCATTTATTTTTAATGCCCATCCATCTTATATTGAGACACTTTACAAGGATTACAAATCTAATCCTGAAAGCGTGGATTCCTCTTGGAGATTATTTTTTGAAGGCTTTGATTTCAGTCAAAACGGTAGTGAAACGACTGAAGGACATGTCGACGTTGAGCATATTAAAAAGGAGTTTGGAGTGTTGTCAATAATACATGGTTTTCGTGACAGAGGGCATTTGTTGACACCGACAAACCCAATTCAGAAGAGGAGGGACAGAAAGCCTGCTCTGGATCTGAAATTCTACAATTTATCGGAGTCAGATTTAAATTTAAAATTCAAAGCCGGGGATGAAATCGGCTTGAATAATGCTACTTTAAAGGAAATTTTAGAGCATTTAAATAACATTTACGTCAATGATGTAGGTTTCGAAATCAATCATATTGAGGAGAAAGAAAAGCGGATGTGGCTGAGAGAAAAGATTGAAACTAGAAATTTCGGACCGGGCAAGGGATTTTCGACAGAAAAAAAGAAGAGAATACTTGAAAAGTTGACCGATGCTTCTGTTTTCGAAAAATTTCTTCATACCAAATATGTTGGGCAGAAAAGATTTTCATTGGAAGGGGGAGAAACGACAATAGCAGCACTAGATGCAATTATAAATCTTGCAGGAGGAAGCAATGTGCAAGAGGTGGTCATTGGAATGGCGCATCGAGGACGGTTGAATGTATTAGCCAACATAATGGGTAAAACCTACGAGCAAATCTTTAATGAATTCGAGGGAAATGTTGTTCCGGATTTAAGTTTCGGAGATGGAGATGTGAAGTATCACCTGGGATACTCCTCTATGGTGGATACGTCGAGTGAGAATAAAGTTCATTTAAAATTAGTTCCTAATCCAAGTCATTTAGAAGCTGTGAATCCTGTAGTTTCAGGGTTTGCAAGAGCAAAGGCGGATGTATTGTACAATTCCGATTTTGATGCTATTCTGCCAATTTTGATTCATGGAGATGCGGCACTTGCGGGTCAGGGAGTTGTATATGAAGGAGCTCAAATGAGTCAATTGAAGGGGTATTATATTGGAGGAACTTTTCATTTTGTTATAAACAATCAGGTAGGATTTACCACAGATTTTGACGATGCCCGAACCTCCACCTATTGTACCGGAGTGGCGAAAGTGATACAAGCACCGGTATTTCATGTAAACGGAGACAATCCGGAAGCTGTGGTCTACGCTTGTGAGTTGGCCTTGGAATACAGACAGAAATTCAATTGTGATGTTTTCATTGACATGGTTTGTTATAGAAGACATGGGCATAATGAGGGGGATGATCCCAAATTTACACAACCTCAGATGTATGATTTGATTTCAAAACATCCGAATCCGAGAGAAATTTATGTTCAGGAATTGTTGGACAGAGGCGTTGTGGATAAGAAGTTAGGTGAGGGGATGGAACAAATGTTCTGGAATAAGCTTCAAGAGAGATTGGATTCGGTTAAGGAGAAGTCATTACCCTACAAATATCAGGAACCGGAGCAATCGTGGAGAGCTTTGAAAAAGAAGACAGATAGAAGTGATTACTTTCCATCAATAGCAACAGGTATCGCTAAAGAAAGAATAGATGCCATTATCAAGCATCTAATTCACATCCCTAAAGGAATTACACCGCTTTCTAAGGTGCAAAGATTATTTAAATCCATGCAAAAGACAGTTGAGGGCGGACATTTGGATTGGGCTTTGGCAGAATTGGCGGCATATGCTTCTATTCTTGAAGAGGGTAAGGATGTCAGAATGAGTGGGCAGGATGTCAAAAGAGGTACTTTTTCTCACAGACATGCGATATTGAGAGATGCTAAAACTTATCAAGAGTACAATAGATTGGATGGGATTAATGATGAGCAGGGCAAATTTAAGATTTACAATTCATTATTATCGGAATTTGCTGTGCTGGGCTTTGAATATGGCTATAGTATTGCGACTCCGGATGTCTTAGTACTTTGGGAGGCTCAGTTTGGTGATTTTGCCAATGGGGCGACTACGATCGTGGATCAATTCATTAGCTCATCAGAAAGCAAATGGCAAAGAATGAGTGGTCTGGTAATGTTGCTGCCTCATGGCTATAGCGGGCAGGGACCCGAGCATTCAAGTGCCAGATTGGAGAGGTATTTGCAACAATGTGCTGAATACAATATGACTGTAGCCAATGCTACAACTCCTGCAAATTTATTTCATTTGTTGAGAAGACAATTGGCGCGTCCTTTCAGAAAGCCTTTGATAATTATGTCTCCAAAGAATCTGTTGAGACACCCGAAATGTATAAGTAGTATTGAAGATTTTACGGAGGGAAAAGCTTTTCGTGAATTAATAGATGATAAGGATTTTACCGGAAGCAAAACTTACCCTAAAGTGAAAAAGGTGCTGGTATGTTCAGGTCAATTGTATTATGATCTTGAAGACAAAAAGGAAGAGATGAAAATTAAGGATATTGCAATAGTTAGAATTGAACAGCTATATCCTTTCCCTGAAGAGCAGATGGATGAGGTGAAAAAGAAATATCCAAATGCTTATTTCTCTTGGGTTCAGGAAGAGCCGACCAATATGGGAGCTTGGCAATTTGTAGTAGCAAACTATCCAAAATATCAGTGGACAGTCACAGGTAGAAAGGCTTCTGCATCACCTGCAACGGGATATCCATCTTTGCATTTGTCGCAGTCTGAGGATATAATGAAGAAGGCTTTTACAATATAATATCTGAATTTCCTATTCTTTTTTGTATGGAATTCCTGTCTCATTCTTAACTTGATTGAGTACAAAGGAACTCCTTAATTGTTGTATAACATTCTCTAATAAACTCACGCGATTATTGATGAACTCGTAATAGTCCTCCATATTTTTTACAATAATTTTCAATATATAATCTGAATTTCCAGCAATATGGTAGCACTCTCTGACTTCCGGCCAGGAAGAAATAGCATTCTCGAATAAGGCTATTTTTTCCTTTGTATGCTCTTTTAATACTACCGATAGGAGAATAGTTAACTCATAACCTGCCTTTTTACCATTAATGACCGCTGAGTATCCGGTAATTATACCTTGATTTTCCAGTTTTTTAATCCTTTCATGCACCGGTGTAGTGGATAAACCTACTTTATCTCCTATCTCTTTGAGAGTTTGACGGCAATCTTTTTGTAATTGCTGAATAATAAGGTGATCAATAGTGTCAATAGAATTCATATAATTCTGCAATATTTATTATTTATAGATAAAATTTCTAAAATGAATTAAATATAAGATAAAATTTCTATAAAAAAAGATTGTAATAGAAAATTATTCTACATTATTTGGTTCATATCTCTTGTTAAATAATTTTATGTTATTTTAAGACTAACCTTTCGACATTTTAATTCGTCAGAGAAGTGAAAATTGTTTTTGCTCATCTCGAACACAAATGGTATCATCTCGAACACAAATGGTATCATATGGCAATTGCGGGGGGATCAATTTTCTTTTAATTGAAAATGTATTACTTTTATTTGAGAATTGTAATATCACAAAACTCATAAGTCAAGAATAATTATTATTCTAAAATGGATATCAATAAAGAGATTTTTTTAAAGTGTAAAAAAATGGAAAGAGCCGCCCAAGAGCAGCTTTATTCCAGCCTTTATACTCCTCTATTGTCCATTTGCCGTAGATACCTCTTCAATGAACAGGATGCGGTGGTAGTTTTTAATAATGCCATGTTTAAAGTTTTTACAAAAATTGAGCAATTTCAAGGGGATCACAGTAATTTTTATGCTTGGATTAAGAAAATTGTCATCAATGAAGCAATAGATGAGTTAAGAAGAAATGAAAATTTTTTCTCGCTGGAGGATGTCTCTAACTATGAGAATGTCATTGCCTTTGAACATGCATCGGAAGATTCTGAAATTGATATTCATTATTTGCTTGCGCAATTGCCAATTATGTCTGCCACAGTTTTTAATATGTTCGTTTTAGAAGGTTACTCTCACAAAGAAATAGCGCAGACTCTGAGTATTACTGAAGGAAACTCCAAATGGCACCTTCATTCCTCCAGAAAAAAACTCCAACACTTACTCACTTTAACAACTGTAGATCATGGATAAAAGGAAATTACATCCGGTAGATGATTATTTTATTTCTAAAGTTAATGAAGGAAGTAAAAATGTGACCTACAATAAAGCCAACTGGGATCAACTTTCAGCCAGATTGGATAATCACTCAATTAAACCAAAATCAACAGGGAAATTCAATTTCTTAGGAAAGAATATTTACCTTTTATCCTTATTTATTTCAACTGTAGTTTTGATTCCAAGTATCATTTATCTATCAAAAAACAGTCCTGATGTGGCTCATTTTCAAAAAATTGATAGCTCTATAACTAGAATGAAATCCGGTTTAGAGGAAATCAAAATTCCTCTTGAATCAAATACAATCCCCATCGAAGCTGAGGAAATTTTACTGGAAAACAAAGAAGTTTCGAAGTCCCAGCAAGAGCAGAAATTTCCAACACCAATTAAACACACTGAAACAGAGACTGTCGTAGATAATATTGTCGTTAAACCGGAAAAATCATTCGAAACTAACCAAATTGACGAAAAATCTTTAATTAAAGACTTCGCCCCCTCGCCACTTACTCCCATGAAAATAGTTAAATTTTCTTTACCTCAAGTTTTCGAAATTAAAGAGATTCAAGTCGAATCCCCAAAGGATTCTCTCTTTATTTTCTGGTAGATTGAAGTATTTCTTTATGCAGTTTTCACCAAGAAATATTTTTTGAATTTTTTTAATAAAAAGTATTGTCCCATTCTAACTTTTTGAAAATTCTCACCGTCAAATGGGTAATTAAATAACGAAAACATTTATTAATGAAAACACTACATTTTGTAATTTTAATGCTTTTTTTACTCCCTGTAATAAGTATAGCTCAATTGCAATCAACGGATAGAATTCAAACTAAGACGGGTGAAACTTACGAAGGAATAATTATTGAGCAAGTGCCGGGGAATTATTTAAGACTTTTACAACTGCCTCAGAAAGATACTATTGATCTGATGTATGCCGATGTGGAACGAATTTCAAAAATATTAGTTGAAGAGAAAGTTCAAAATCCCTCCAACGAGGAGAATTTCATCGTC
>CALCSX010000277.1 GCA_937894165.1 uncultured Saprospiraceae bacterium
CCCATATAATTCAGCGTAAAAGTTATAAAATCCCCAACTTTGTAATCTTCCTTGGCTTCAGTAATGTCCAAAACGATCATATCCGAGCTGGCACCCTCCACATGAATTCGATTATCATCCGCCTTGATATAATCCACATTGATGTCCAATAATCCAATGTCGATAATAGCGCGGTAGGCAGTTTTACCGTAATTTTGCTCGTCGATTTCGTAAATGTTGCCGGAAGGGTTGGCGTCGAGCACCCCGGAAGGGACTATGGGTTTTTCTCGAATTTCGATAATTTCTGCGAAGAGGGTAAAAACATTCTCTTCCATGCCCTCTATCGTCTCTCTAGTGAAGAGATTATTCCCGAAAAACAAGGCCTCCCCTATTCTAAAATGATTAATCCCTGTGGGTAATCTATTCGACACCAGCAAAGGGAAAACGACCGAAGTTCCCCCGGTTACCCAAGGTATTTTTTGATCAAATCTCGCTTCAATCAATTGTTTATAAAGACTCAACTGAATCAATTTATCCTCAGAAGGCATGACACCGTTCAAACAATTGAGATTGGTTCCTATTCCCGTTATTTTTAGATTGGGAAGTTCAAAAACGGACTTATAGAAATCCATCAATTGATCCCCCATCACACCCTCACGCAGATCTCCCATCTCCAACATGATGATGATTTTGTGGGTCTTGTTCTGCTTCACTGCTTCCTTAGAGAGTAGCTTCATTGTCAGGTATTCCGTATTAAAACTTACATCTGCGTAGTTAATAATATCAGGTATGCTCCTTTTAGCGGGTGGCTTGATGTAGACTGTTTGAATATTCGGATTAAGCTCCTTGATCACCCGTAGATTCGAAATTCTAGAATCACATATCTCACTGGGTCCAAGATCAATCAATTCCTTCAGAAACAATCTGTTCCCACACAGTAGCTTGGACACTACTGCCCATTCTATATTATTGACGGAGAAATGTTCGTCCAGAAAAACATAATTTTTCCTCAACTTCTCTCGATTCATTTTTAATATTGCCATAGCTCTTAAATTATTTCCCTTGGAATATTGTGCGGCAAGCGCGTCAGCATTTCATAATTCAATTCATTCGTCATCTCGCTAAATGAAGAGACCGAAATGGAAAGATCCCCCCTTTTTCCGATTAAAACTACCTCATCGCCTCTTTTTACATTAGGAACATTCGTAACATCGATGGTCAATACATTCATATTAATTGTCCCAATCACTCCTACCCTGATTCCGTTCACGATCATCCGCCCCTGATTGCTCAAACTGCGGGAATAGCCCATTGCATAGCCGACCGGAACAAGTGCAATAGTCATCTCACCTTGCGCCAGAAAACTCATCCCATATCCTATAAATTCCCCCGCCTTCACTTTTTTTACCGATAAAATCCTTGTCGTCCAACTAATAATTCTCTTCAACGGATCGGTATAATTCTCAGCTCCTCCGGTATAGTGAATATAGGTCTCTACCGAAGGCCAAAAGCCGTACTGTAAAATCCCCACTCGCACTAGATCCAAGTTCATTTCCGGGTATCTTATCATCGCCGCCGAGCAATTGGTATGAAGCTTATTTGGCTTAAAACCGGCTTCAACAAACTTCTTAGTATTTTTAATAAATCTAATCTTCTGTTTCTTAACTCTAACAAAATTAGCAATATTTTCAGCACCGGCGTAATGTGTACACAAGCCTTCAAGTATATAATGCTCCCGGTTTTTATTTAGAACAGCAAACAATTGATCGAAAAGGCTCTCCTCAATCCCGGAACGATTCATCCCGGTTTCCAACTCGATGTGTATTCTTGCAGGTTTTTGAATTCTTTCTGCAATTTCCAGCGCTACATAAAGCCTTTCCAGATCAAACACAAAAAATTCTATGTCATTTGAAATTGCCCACTCCAAATATTGATCGTCGATCATACCCATTATCATAATTCGGGCTGAACTACCTGTCACTTCAAACACTTTGTAGGCTTCATCGGCACTGTAAACGCTAAAGTGATTTACTCCTTCAGAAAGCGCCATTTCTACAAATTGCTGAATACCATGACCGTAGGCATTGCCCTTGACAACAGAAGATAATGTCGTTTTCTCATCTAAAAGGGATTTAATGAAATTAAGATTTTGTCTGTACGCTTCCCTGTCTAGAAATATTTTGGATGTACCCAAATGTTCATTTACCATTTAATTGCTTGATAATTTCATAAAATATTGCCGATCCCCGCTCTATTAATTCATCCGGAAAGTCATAAGTAGGATGATGAAGTGCCGGCGTTTCTATTCCCGCCCCAATGCCAAACATAGCTCCTTTATATCTCTGGGTAAATCTGCCGAAGTCCTCACCAAACTTAAAAGGGTATTTTCTCTCTTGCATGCGCAAATTTAATATTCCCGCAGCTTTCCTTATTTTCTGAACACATTCATAGTCATTCTGATTGGATTCGAAGAATTGGGTAAACTCTAAATTCACCTTGAGCCCATGTTTTTCACCTATCTCATATATTTTCGCTTTCAATTCCTCCTCATATTCCAAAAGTCGTTCCAATGTCCAGGCCCGATAGGTCAACCTCAGCACTCCCTTGCCCGCAGAAATTCCGTAAGCCTCCTCCCCCATCAACATTTGTACAAATGCTACAATCGCAAAATCTTCTGCATCCGGCGATGTAATTTGGTTGCCAAAAGCATAGTTGATAATGTCCGCAAAGGCTACAGCGGGGTTGATGCCATTCTCAGGCTCTGCCGCATGGGAAGTAAATCCTTTAAGAAAAACATTCATACTATTGACTGCCGCAGTGAAAGAGCCTTCTCTTAAAATAATTTCCCCCAGCTCCTCCCCCGGAATATTATGCAAAGCAAATATAAAATCCGGATGATAAGATTCAAATAGTGGATCCCGCAGTACTGCTATCGCTCCCTCCCCATTTTCCTCGGCAGGTTGGAAAAGTAAACGTATCACTCCCTTGTGAAGTGGATTTTCATGAATTAACTGAGCCAAACGCAGCAAAATAACAGAATGACCATCGTGCCCACATTTGTGACTCTTGCCTTCTATCTTACTCTTGTAATCAAAATCATTCTCCTCCTCGATCGGCAGCGCATCGATATCTCCTCTAATCCAGGTTTCAGGACCATCTTCACTAAATTCAAAGGAAGCTAGTATGCCAGTCCCACCAATTTTCTCGATTTTTGTCGGTCGAAACTCTTCCAACCACTGCATGATACGTTTTTGGGTCTCCACCTCTTCACCTGCTACCTCCGGGAACTGATGCAGTTCCTTTCTATATTGAATAAATTTTTCCAATGATTTCAATTTTATCGAGTTAAACGCATTTCGAGATATTTATTGGTAAAACCCATTCTTTCATAGAGCTTTTTTGCAGGATTATGCGGCTCTACGTGAAGAGCGATGCTTCCTTGAATATTTTCTATCACATTCTCCATCAATTTCTTTCCAATCCCTCTGCCTCTAGTCTCCGTCCTCACCGCGATGTATACCAAAATGTTCTCGGGAATATATCCCGACATTCCTGTCTTCAACATGACAACCACTCCCAGAATGGTATCATCTTCATAAGCTAAAGTCACTCCACCACCTTCTTTCGGATTCTTACTTAAGGAATAGTTTAGGGCCGATTCAATATCATTTCGTGCATCGCCGTATTGCTCTAAATATTGAAAAAGGAAGTCAATTATTTGATCTTTGCTAAATAAATTATTCTTTTCCTGTCCTGGAGCCAAAGTTAAAAATTGCATATAATTTAATGATTTAAACTAGAAAAATATAGAAAAATGGACATAATCCATAAAGCCAACGGTTGAAATGTTGGTCTTGTTCACATTCGTTAATGGTTAATGGTCAATTATTAATGGTCAATTATTAATGGTCAATTATTAATGGTCAATTATTAATGGTTAATTATTAATGGTTAATTATTAATGGTTAATTAACCATTGATCAAATCTCAAAATCTTTGAGATCTGCAAGCCTCTCCACAAATGCCAGCGGAATCCCATGCACAAAATCCTAAAACTTTGGAAAAAAATCTAAAGACTTAGACTTCTCTACCCACCGGCGCCATTCTGAGTGGTCTGCGGGAGTCATAAAAAATCAAAACACTAATAAAAACAAACTCTTTGGATCAAATTATATGATCGAAACCAGGTTGTAAGTAACGCAGTATTTGGAATTTTCAATCAGCGAGATGAAACTAATAATTTAGCTTATCTTTTATTGATTGGATAAAATCGTTGGAAACAACTGGTCGGTGGACATTATCCTTGATAAAAGTCTTTAGATTTTCATTTGTCAAACTTGCGTGATAAGCTATTTTGTCTTCTTGAACAATTTGGGTTTTGTTCGGGCTAGAGTCTTCACGGGTAGAAGGTGCGGAGTATTCTTTCTTGTGTTCCATAACTATAATGTTTACGTAATTGAGTGCGTTTTTTTACTTACCGTCTGTTTTATATCCAAGCTTTTTCCCATATTGCAAAAGCTTTTCTTTCAATAATTTACGGGCTCTGTGCAGTCTGGATCTGACAGTACCTAAGGGAATATCAATAATCGCAGAAATTTCTTCGTAAGTAAAGCCTTCGACATCACAAAGAAGAATTACTGTTCTAAAATCTACAGGCAAAGAATTTATTGCCGTTGTTACTTCATCCCCTAATAAATTATCATAGATTTCCTGACGAAGATCTGATTGATTATTCAAACCGGAATTATTATCCTGATGAAAATTCACTGATTCTTCAAAATCAACCTTGGTGGGACGTCGGGAAGTCTTCCTATATTCGTTAATATAGGCGTTCTTTAGAATTTTAAACAGCCATGCTTTAGAATTAGTTCCTGATTCATAATGATCGATGGCTTTATATGCTTTTAAATAAGTTTCCTGTACCAAATCACGTCCATCTTCCTCATTGTAAGTCAAATGGAATGCAAAGGTGGACAAGGCATTGATATGAGGAAGCAACTCTTTATCAAAAATTTCTTTTTTCTTATCAATTATTTTTTTGTCTTCCATTGTTAAGTCTTAATTCTATAAATATAAATTAACTTAGTTTAATTTCACCACCTTTTCGTCGAATATTATGAAAACTTCATCATCATGATCAGGAGTGATGGTTGAAAGTCCTGTAAATTTTCCATATGCCGGCAACAACGCATAGTTTCTTCCCCAGAAAAAACAAGGTAAGCGCATATATTGACGTCCATTGGCTTTCAATTGAACGCCGGGATGGATGTGTCCGGCAATCTCAAAGCGCTCTTCATCGATGTCTGTCGAAGGTTGATGAACGAAATCTATCCAGTCAAATTTGAAAGATTTCGCCTGAACCTGAAGTCCAATTTCTTGGTAGATCTGAGGTTTCAGAATGTCATGATTACCAGGAATTAGGTGAAAATTAGAACTATTAAAATAAGCCCTCAGATTAGAAAGATCATCAACCGCAGAATTGTAATCACTGTGAAACAAGTCACCTAAAAAATAAATATCCTTCGCCTCGGTGGTTTCGATATCAGCTTTCAACTTATCGATCGTAGCATTATCAATATCGCGCGGGACTGCAATTCCTTTGGATCTGAAATGGCGACTTTTGCCTAAATGCAGATCGCTGCATATTAAGGACTGGGTTTCAGGATCGAACAGAGCTCCTGAGCAGAGCAATATAAACTCCTTTTCACGACAGCGTCTTTCTAATTTGAAATAAGTACCTTTTATAATGTCCGGGTTCATTCAATGAGTTAACAGAAAAAATGAGTTGAAGTTTATATAGTCTTCTATATAACTCTTTCTGTTTTTATGATTTCCGACACAGATGCTGGCGCAAGTTTGTAACTTGTGCCTCCACTCAATCTTTTTATCTCAAACTATTTTAA
>CALCSX010000278.1 GCA_937894165.1 uncultured Saprospiraceae bacterium
CGTCTGACGAAAAATAAACTATTTTTATCTTTTGAAAGCATCTACGTGAGTAGTTCCAAAATAATTCTCGAGACCCGAAATTTTGAAAATCCCACTAATCTATCGTGAAACGAATATATTTTATCTTTTTATTTGCTTTTAGGTGCGCTTTTTCATAAAAAGTTTTGAAGTTCAACTCCGGGTAATCTAGAGCTTGGGAGTAGATATCAGCATTTTCATAAAGAATATTAACCTTAGGATCCGCACCTAGTGACTCCATAGAATACTCGTATAGTTCTTCAGAATCCGTCTTCAGATGAACAATACCAGCCGGTTTTAAGAAACTGCGATATCGGTCAATAAACATGGGAGAAGTCAGACGACGATTCTCCTTTCTCTCCTTTAAGAAGGGATCCGGAAAAGTAATCCATATTTGATCCACCTCATCCTTTTCGAAAAACAGAGGAGTTTGCTCTATTCGCGTCCGGAAGAAAGCCACATTTGACAAGTTTTGCTCTTGAGATTTAATCGCACCATCCCAAATTCGAGCACCTTTTATGTCAACACCGAGATAATTATTCTCAGGAAAAGCCTGCGCCAGAGCAATGCAATACTCACCACGACCGCAGCACAATTCGAGGATAAGTGGATGATCATTTTGAAACATTTCCGCAGCCCAACGCCCTTTCAGCTCCACAGTTTCGCCATCCTTGCCCACCAACATTGGATTGGTCGGGTCATAATTCTCGACAACATGGTCGAAGCTTAATATTTCAGCGAACTTTTGCAGTTTGTTGCGCTTGGTCATAGTGGTTTATTGAATTTCGCTGCGAAGGTAGAAATATTTATTGATTTGTAAATGTGCTAACATTTTATATTTGGTTGGGCGTGCCCCTGCCTTTACCTGTAATCAAATTTAGCGAGACCATAATTGATTTTTTGACGAAACCTAAAAGTGCATACGGCAGGGTCAGTGTATTCCGGAGTTCCGTACCGGCTTTAAGCAGCCGGCACCGCGTCCTCCATCCACTTCACGCGGGGGACCCTGAATTCGAATGGATATTCTAAGAGGATAAATATTTTTTTCTCGAAGCACGAGAATTTGAATCTGTGTTCAAATCCCTACGGAGGAATATTCAGAATTTAATCTATCTGGGTAAATCTGCGAAATCTGCGGGAGATTCCACTTGTGTGAGTTAAAAGCTGCCCCACGAATAGCGGCAGCATTGTCCTCTTTGCGTGTTTAAAAAATGTTTTCTGAATATGAAAACCAACTATTAAAACATTTTTACCCTTGCAGCTTCATGGCTCTGCGAGGAAAAAACTACGTCATCTAAAATTATTTCCCAACCAAAGAAGCATTTTTCACCATTGAACGTTAGATTACATACAAACTATTAATTCCAAATTAACTACCCCTAACTTTATTAAGAATTCTTAACTTTGCAAATTATTGATCTAAAGTACCTTTAATAAGATTTAATATTCAAAATAAATTTTAATGAAAAAGATAATCATATTAAGCTTAATTCTAGCTTTCTTTTCAGCAGACGTGTTCGCCCAAAGTCCCCTCAAATTCGGATTTAGAGGGGGGATTGGTTTCGCAAACTTTAACTCTAGCGGCAATGAACTGCCCGGTGAAGTTTTTGATAATACTTTCGGATTTCATGTGGGTATGCTGATTCAATATAATATTGTAAAGAATTTTGGTGTCAGAGCAGAGTTCTCCTATGTCCAGAGAGGGACGGATTACACTTATGAAGCTCCGGGGTATGATATTGTCAGAAGTGAATTTGGAAATGATGTGCTTATGCAAGGCGACAAATTAATCCGTCTAGCTTACAATACTGATTATATTGACTTACCTATTTCCTTAGTTTTCAAACCTGCTAAAGCTATCGAAATTAATGGCGGAATGTATATCGGAACTATGCTTACCGCCAAGGCAACAGGTCGAAAAGTAATGTCGAACTTAGATCAAAATGTAAATTATTTAGGAAGCAATAGCTATGAACAGACGCTGGAATACAACTTCAATAAGGACAATTTTCGCTCTGTTAATGAAGATGCGGGATCAACCCAAATTATTATAAACAACAATCCCAACAGTATCCCCAATAGCATCGGCGCTTATTACGATTTTGATTTGAATGACGAAAAGCTTTTTAATAGATTCGATTATGGCTGGCAATGCGGTATTTCAATTTACCTAAACGAAAGCTTGTTCTTCGGAGTAAAATACCTTCATGGATTATCAGACGTTACCAATAATGCGGCGGATGTTTCCCCGGCTCAGGTGATTGATATTGATACGCCGGTTTTGAGAGATAAGAAGGATACAAATTCACTTTGGCAGATTTCGATCGGATTCGCTTTCTAAATGGAAATTTCATTTGCAATCTTAATTTTTCGAAACGGAATGTTGTTTCAAAATATTTTAACAGAACTTTAATATTTTATTAAGAGTTTTAATAAAACAATATATTAATAATTGAGGTTCTGAACGCATTATTCTTTGCCTCTAAAAATTAATAATGCATCATTTTCTTCGAATTTTCACTATCGTTCTTTTTGCATTTTCACTCTCAGCACAAGAGAATCGAGAGATTCAAGTGATTGGAACAGATGAATTGGTTCAACTTACCGAGCTGAATAATGATACGATTTATGTGATAAATTTTTGGGCGACATGGTGCAAGCCCTGCATCGAGGAAATGCCCTATTTTGAGCAATTGCACGATATTAAGCTAGATTCTCCTATCAAGGTTGTTTTAGTATCTTTAGATTTTGAAGACAATCTTACATCAAAAGTCATTCCTTTCGTGACTAAAAATAATATCAAATCAGAAGTTCTCCTCATGGGCAACACAAAATATCAAACCTGGATAGATTTAATCAACCCGGACTGGAGTGGCTCTATCCCTGCAACATTGCTGCGGAAAGGCGATGAGGTCTACTTTACAGAAAAAAGTTTTAAATCTTCGGAAGAATTACTCGAATTCATTAATCAATAAATTTTTAGAAATATGAAAACATTCCTTTCTTTCCTCGCTATTTCCCTTGCTTTGCTTGCCTTTGCACCTGCTAATATAATCCCGACAACAGATGGGGTAGGAATTGGTGACAAAGCTCCTTCATTTAATTTGAAAAATATAGACGGTAAAATGGTATCTCTCAATGATTATTCATCAGAAAAAGGTGTCATTGTTGTTTTTACCTGTAATCATTGCCCATACGCAGTTTTGTATGAAGACAGGTTAATAGATTTACATAATAAATTCTCTAAAAAAGGCTACCCGGTGGTGGCAATCAACCCGAACGACCCTGAAGTTCAGCCGGAGGACAGCTACGAAAATATGATTGTCAGAGCAAACGAAAAAAAATTCCCTTTTGCCTATCTTTTAGACGAAGAGCAAACAGTGTATCCTGCTTATGGTGCTACTAAAACACCACATATTTTCCTCCTTGATAAAAACAGAAATGTTAGATATATCGGTGCATTAGATGATAATCCTAAGGATGCTGCGGGTGTGGAAGAAAAGTTTCTTGAAAATGCCATTGCATCTCTCGAAAAAAATACTGAGCCAAGCCCGACAATCACCAAAGCGATTGGTTGTACCATAAAGACAAAAAGTTGAAATAGATTCTGATTTAATATATGTATTTTAGAGGGTAGGAGTTTTTCTTATCCTCTTTTTTGTAGTTAAAGTTCATTTTTCCGCTGATACGTTCACAAATCAAACGCTTCTCCTTCCTTCGAACGCCATAATATCATTAAAAAATAATATCTTAGTATCAAATTAACAATTATGAAGAACATTTTAGTCCTATTTTTAGCGATTTCCTTATTCGCTTGCTCACGACAGAAGGAAACAGTTACAGGGGAAGGGGAGGCGGTTGAGGAATTTCTGAATTTAAAAGGCTTCGATGAAATAGTCTTTACAGGTAAAGGATTGTTGAAAGTGAGATCAGAGACAGAGACATTTGTCTTAGTAAAAGAATATCCCAATCTATTCGAGTACTTAGATGCTTATGTTAAAAACAGGGTTTTATATTTAGGATATAAAGATGATTATAGAGTCGAAAACACAGTTTTGGAAATAACGGTAACTACTCCTAGTATAAAAAAGGTGGTTTCGAATGGTGCAGGAGATTTATATGTTCTTGACGTGCAAGATGGAGAGACCTTATCGGCGGTACTCAATGGAGCCGGAAAAATAGATATCCAAAACGGCAAGTTTAAAGATGTTGAAGTTAAATTAAATGGTGCCGGCAATTTAGTTATCACCAATTCAACATGTGATCAATTCGATCTGACTATTGATGGCGTTGGAAATTGCAAAAGTTATGGTCTATCCTGTAATGATGCCGATGTTAAAATTAACGGCGCAGGCTCTGCGGAGGTTTCCGTAGTACAAAATTTGGATGTAAAAATAAATGGCGTAGGATCATTATCGTATGCGGGTGATCCAAAAGTTAATTCGAAAATTAATGGAGCAGGCCGAGTTGACAAGCAATAATTAATCTTTGAGTTTAAGAAAAAGTCTGATTTTTTCGTAGGTACTAAAACTCAACTCTTTCATTTGCTCTCCGAAGTAAAAGAAGTGATGGACTGCGTAAGCAAAATCATCATCTAGGCTTTGATTGCACTGCCTGGAGGCATCTTGTCTTGTGTAGGGTGCTGCTTGGTCTATCAATGACATTTCATCTTGTGAGATCAGAGGAAAGACAGTATTAGATAAATTTCGACGTAAAATTCGGGTCAATTCATAGATGCCAACGCTAAAGAATTTGTCAGGTTCCTGAATCGAAAACAACAGTTGATTGCCGGCAAAGATTACAACTTTATCTCCATCATGTGACTCTGAAGCATGGCGTTCGGGCAGCATAGGAGATGGAAAATGTGTGCGATAAATAATGAATCGTTCGTAGGGCTCAGTTAAATAGTTGTCCATTCCGAAGGTTAACATGACTTGCTGACAACTTATGGAAGATAGAAAGTCACGAGGCAGGGTGTCCAAACCTTTTACCTCTGTTTCTATAGATTTTTGAAAGAGAAATACGCGTTGGCCGAATTTTTTCTTTTCTTCAGGATTTAATTTTCTGTAGAAAGGGTTATGTTTCTCCAACCATTCTTTCTCGAAGGGATATAGCTGGGGAGTGTATCTTTTCCAAAAAAAATAGTTGATCTGAGGGGCAAAAATAAAAACCATGACAAGGAAAATGATGCCCGGCACTAAATAATATACAGAAAGTATCATATCCATATATAAAATATAGTACAGCCAATAGGTAAGATATAATGCTCCTAAAAGGTAAAGGATTCGGGTAAGCCAGCTCATGGAAAAATGTTTTTGATGGTTCGAATGACTAAGATAGGTAGGAAACCTCGCTCATTCAAATAAAATAAAATTTTAAACTAAACTGTTCATTTTAATAAAAAGCCACCTCCTGAAATTGGAAGTGGCTTAAGTAGTCTCTGCAAGAAAAGTCCAATTACTGCGTTACTCTCGTATTTGAATCAGTTATTTATTTCCTATAAACTCCTTGGATTCAAATACTTCGAAAGCCTTGTCTTTGTG
>CALCSX010000279.1 GCA_937894165.1 uncultured Saprospiraceae bacterium
GTTGATATTTACAACAAAATGCATGTAGCTATTTTTGTCGAGGACTACGACGTCATGATGGCATGCGCAAAAAGTCTTGTTAGTGAAAAAGGTTTGTCTCTTGCCGCATTTGATGAAGCTACAGGTTATCGAGCATTTAAGAATAAGGAACCCTATTGGTCAGAGTTTAAAAATTGGTATCCTGAGGGTAGAGAGACCTTTTTAGTTTCATCTAATCAAGAAGATATCCGATTTTTCAGACAGGTATTGGAGGATGATCAGAAATATAGAAGACATCCGGAGAGGTACACCACTTTTCTTGCTAAAAACGATAGCATGGATCAAGTAAATTCAAAATTGATTCGTGATTATATAAAAACAAAGGGTTATCCTACAGAAAATAGGATTGGTGTATATGAGACGGTCAATCGAGACGGTGCAATTGGAAAAAGAGTCTTTAAGGACTTTCTCAATATTGTATTGAGACATTATTTTGGTAATTTTGAAAAGTTTGACTTCGATCTTACCGATGTTTTACTTAAGGAAGTCAAAATGGGCAACCTTCATCCCGAACTATTCAAACAGTATTTGATGCAAATAAGAAAATTTAAACCAGAGTATGAAAATTTGATCCCGGGTAGAAGTCTAGAAGCTTCAGTTATACATATGATTAATGGAAACCCATATATTACGACCATTGATGAAGGAGTTGTTGACTTGAGTGACAGTTTGCGTTATGACTTGTACTTATCTGACACCAAAACGCTGTTTAGTAAATCGACTTTCAGTACACTCCAAGAGGATATTCCTTTTACCCTTTTTTATGTAAATAATATGTCTATTATGGATCTATCAGATTCTATACAGTTTAAAATGTTAATACAAGCTTTGATGTTAAAACCATTGATCGATGGAGAGGAATATTATCATTGTAACTAATCAACATGCTGAATTGGCGGCTCATGTAGTTTTGTATTCCCAATTGGGTTTCGGTAGCAATAAAATTAATCGATTAAATTCTGAGGATGAAGCTGGAAAGTTTTTTTTTAGATTCGGATCAAATGTGGTTTTTGCATTTGAATCTAGTACTCATAAATTTGCAATTAATGATTCTGAAAAATGGAAAAATGTTAGATTTTTTTCTTCCAATGTAATGTTCCTTTTAAGAAATATAATCAAGAGTTAGAATACTTCAAGCTAATAAATCAATCAGTGGATGTTTCATTAAGAAAAATTTTAGCCCGGTATTCTCCAATGTCAATCATTTCCATGCCTGAAACATTAAATTTTAAATTATTCAATTTATTATTGGCGCAGTCTTGTAGGTTGAAAATTCCGGATACAGAGATATTCAATTCTTATAATATAGCAGGAATAAGTATTAATTCTCAGCATAAAATCTCAAAAGCTATCACTAATGTATACAGAGCAACCTTAGAATCAAAAATTCAAGAAGGTTCGGGGACGATTAGAATTGATAAGCTTCCAGAACGAAATGTTACTTTTAGTCCTTCATTATTTCAAAGAGAAGTTGAGAAGGTATTTGAAATTAGATCAGTTTATTTACTAGGAAAATTTTATAGTATGGCGATATTTTCCCAAGAAGATATTCAAACAAATTTGGATTATAGAAACTATAACAGAGATAAACCAAATAGATGTATTCCTTTTGCACTCCCGACTAGTATAGAACAAAAACTAGAAAAAGTGGCAAATGAGTTGAATATGAAATTTTGCTCTTTTGACTTGATTCGTGACAATTCAGGGGATTATGTATTTATTGAAGTTAATCCGGAAGGTCAAATAGGTTGGGTTTCAAGAAACTGTAATTATTATATTGAGCGAGAAATTTCAAAACACTTATCAAATTGAGTTCTACAGATAACAAAATAATAAAGAAAATTAATATTAAGGAATGTCCTCTTGGTTTTGAGGATGTTAAAGAATTTGAGTTCAAAAACGAACCCACTCAATTTTTTTATTCTAAAAAGGTTCAAGGGTTAATGAGATTCCAACCATTTTACAAATTGCCAAGTAGATGTATTACTATTAAAAATTTCATTGATGGAGAATAACAGGTTTATCCATTTATTTTCTAATATTTCTATAGTTAAGGGATTCCAAAATGCAATAATTCTTGATCCTTCCAGGGAATGCTATTATTCTTTTCCAAATGGTATTGCTGAAATTTTCCATGATATTGATGGTAAGAAATTCCAAAGCAATCAACTAATATTGAATGGAATTGATAGCGATTTATTGAAAAAAATAATAGATTTTGGGATTGAAAACGAACTTTTGTTTTTTTCTGATTTAGATAAGACTTTTTTTCCTAAAATAAAAAATGAGTTTGATCACTACCTACCGATTACAAACATTATTTGGGATATACCTTCTACATTATCGATATTAGATTTTTCAGAGAGTATTAGTGATAACATTGATGAGTTGTTAGGTCATATAGAGATTAGATCGTTTAATCAGAGTATTAATTTGAATGAATTAGAAATCTTAGTTAAACTGTTTTCTAAGGGTGATTTAGTTATGGGGGTAATGTTAACTTTTCCCTATAATAAGAGTCTAGATTATGAATTATTAACGCAATTATTTAATATTTATCCTAAATTATGGTCCATTCAACTACATAGTGGCGTCGAAACTAAATTTTATTCAGTTTCTAACGATTCTACCAGAGGAGTTTTTATTACAGAGGAAAAATTAGGAGGTGAAATGAATTGTGGTTGTGTTCACACTTCACTTTTTTCTAATAATTATGAACATATACGTGAAAGTAAAATTTTCAACTCGTGCTTAACCGTAAAATATCTATAGACGCCGAAGGCAATATCAAAAATTGTCCCTCTATGTCAGAATCCTACGGTAATATTAACCCAGATTGCTCAGAATCATAACAATTTGGGTGTTAGAAAATTAATTTA
>CALCSX010000280.1 GCA_937894165.1 uncultured Saprospiraceae bacterium
GCCATCGCCAATATCCTGCATCACACCGGGAAGGATGTGCAATTCAGCATACTCTCCAACCCGGAATTCCTCGCAGAGGGAACAGCAATTACAGACTTGTTGAATCCCGACAGAGTGCTCATCGGTGGCGAGGAGACTCCCAACGGACAAGCTGCCATGCAATCCCTCGCCGACGTCTACGCTCACTGGGTGCCTAAAGACAGAATCCTCCTTACCAATGTATGGTCATCGGAATTGTCCAAACTAACCGCTAACGCCTTCCTTGCCCAACGTGTCTCCTCCATAAATGCCATCTCTGCCCTCTGCGAGAAGACAGAAGCTAATGTCGAAGAAGTAGCCCGCGCTATTGGCATGGACAGTAGGATAGGATCTAAGTTCCTACATTCCTCTGTAGGTTTCGGTGGCTCTTGCTTTCAGAAGGATATTCTCAATTTGGTCTATATCTCTCGATCCTACGGATTGGAGGAGGTCGCTGATTATTGGGAACAGGTCATTATTTTGAACGACTACCAAAAAAGACGTTTCTCCGATAGAATTATAACTACACTTTATAATACGGTCTCCGGCAAAAAAATAGCCTTCCTCGGCTGGGCCTTTAAAAAGGATACCAATGATACTCGTGAATCCCCTGCCATCTATGTAGCGGATCACCTCTTGAATGAAGAAGCACTCATCAGAGTCTACGACCCGAAAGTGAAAGAAAATAAGATTTATTCCGACCTCGAATACCTCGGCACTCGTACTTCTGAGGAAAATAAAGCCCTAGTAAAGTCCTTCGACGATGCCTATGAAGCCTGTGAGGGAGCTCATGCAGTGGTGATACTTACGGAATGGGATGAATTTAAAGAGTTGGACTTAGTCAGAATTAAAAATAATATGATGCAGCCTGCGTTTCTATTCGATGGGAGGAATATTTTAGATAAAAACAAAGCTAAAGCAATCGGTTTTCAGCTTTTTAGCATAGGACATCAATAGAATAGGTGCTCATTGGTTTATTTTTCTTAATTTTGCAATTTTTAAACACTAATTTACTTTATGAAAATACTTAGCTACTCACTTCTGCTGGTTTTCATGATGAGTTTTTCCTCATGTCTCGTTTACAAAGATATCGTTAACTTTCAAGATGGTCAGGATTTGGAGGATGGAGTTTTAGATTCAATTTATAATAATAACTATTGGACTATTCAACCGGAGGATATCCTTCAAATAAATATCTATAGCTCAAATCAACTTGAAGCTGAAAGATTTAATATCATTGATACCAGAATAATGTCCCAGATGATGGCACAAGGTGGTGGGGGTGCTAACTTAATGGAACCTATTGGATATAGGGTAGATATTGAAGGGAATATAGATATGCCTGTATTAGGAAAAATTTATGTGAACGGAAAGACAATTGAAGAAGTGAAAGATATAATATACAAATTAGTGTCTGACTCCGGCTATTTGCTTGACGTGAATGTACAAGTTAGGTTTTTAAGTTTCAAAATAACTATTTCCGGTGAAGTTAATGCTCCCGGCTCATTCATCATTCAATCTCAAAGAATTACCATTCTTGAAGCTTTAGGACTGGCACGGGATCTTACCATATTCGCCAATAGAGACAACATACTTATAATAAGAGAAATCGAAGGGGTCAGAAAATACGGTAGATTGAATTTGAAATCCAAGGAAATTTTTGAATCTCCTTTTTTTTACTTACATCCGAATGATGTTGTTTATGTCGAACCACATAGAGCTAAAATATTAGCAGCACCAGATCCTGCCAGCAGATATGTTTCAACAGTGGTTGGTGTGATTTCATTGGTTACACTTATATTTGCTCTAAGATAATAACAAGATGAAAATAAAAAATCAAAATACTCCTACCGAGACACAAGAAGAAGAATTTGATATTAAAAGGATTTACTTTAGATACATAAGATATTGGTACCTGCCTATCTTGGGCTTGATTATTGCCTTGGTTTGTGCTAAAATCTATTTGCGTTATTCTCCTCAAATTTTCAAATCATCTACTTTAGTATTAATTAAAGATGATCAATCTTCCGGTCAATTCTCAGAGGAGTTAATACTGGAGGATATAGGGTTAACTCCAAAGACTAAGAATATCGATAATGAAATGCTGATTCTTAAATCTAGTATTTTAATGAGGGATGTAGTGGAAAAATTAGATTTGAACTTTACCACTAAGCGGGTGGGAAGAATTAGAGAATTAGATTTATATCCATTATCCCCAATAAAATTATTAAAATGGATTCCAAAGTACCCTTTAGAGAATGTTAAAGGGAAACTTAAAATTGAAGAAGATAACTCCTTTACCATAGAGGTTTCAGAGGAAATCTACACCGGAGAGTTTGGTACTGAAATCGTCTTGCCTCAAGGAATAATTAATTTAAGCTTAACCAAATTCGATACTAATGTCGAAGGTGAATATATTATTCAACTGTACACTACAGAATCGGCGGCAAGGTTATTGGCTTCTAAGCTTGAGGTCGAGAAAGAGGGTAAATTCACTTCTGCAGTCAGACTCTCGTACGAAGACGAAGTTCCTGTGAAGGCTGAACAAATATTAAATGAATTAATTAAAGCGTATAATCATCAAGCTATTTTAGAAAAAAATCAGGTATACGAAAATACATTAAAATTTATAGATGAACGGATTGCATTGCTTACTGATGAGCTTAGCGATGTAGAAGGGAATGTCGAAAAATATAAAAGTAGATTTAATTTAATTTCAATGACTGTGGAGGGAGAATTACTTCTAACTCAATTGTCGGAATATTCAGCTCAAATTAGTTCATTAGATGTTCAGCTTGAAATTTTAAATACTATTTATCAATTTTTATTAAAGGATTCCGATAACTTTGAATTTGTACCCACGAATTTATTACTGAATAATTTAACACTCACAAACCTTTTAGCAACATTTAATAATGTATTAGAAGAAAGAGAAAAATTGGCTGTAACAGTAGGTGAAAATCATCCTCTTATTTTAACAGCTCAAAAACAATTAGCAAATCTTAGGGCAACCATTATCGAAAATATTAAATCTATTGAAAAAGATATAATAATCACCAAAAAGTCCTTAGAAAATCGACTAATTCAACTTGAAAACAGACTTCAAAGTCTTCCCACCAGGGAAAGAGAGCTAATTGAAATAGAGCGACAAAAAGCCATCAAGGAAAACTTATATATATACTTGTTACAGAAAAGGGAGGAATCGGCATTAGCTCAGGCAGTTGCTGTTGGCACAGGTAAAGTTTTAGAACCGGCCGTTTTACCTAATGTTCCGGTAAAACCCAAGACTACTCAAGTATGGTTGATAGCTATTATTTTCGGAATTTCAGTTCCTTTCGGAATTATATTCCTCTTGGACTTACTTAATGATAAAGTGGAAATCGAATCAGATGTCACCTCTATGA
>CALCSX010000281.1 GCA_937894165.1 uncultured Saprospiraceae bacterium
GATTCACCTGTTCGATTGACAAATCCTCAAAATTGAATTTCTTTAAACCATATTGGGTCGCTATCCAGATGCAATTGCGTTTTGGATCAAGGGCATGCATTTTGACAGTACCTTGTAGTTCAATCCTTTTAGTAAACTTATATTTTTCCTTTTCTTTTTGATAGACTACGCCATACTGGTCGTTGATGGAGGCTACCATAATATCCTTTTCCAAGATGACACTTCCAATTCCTTTGCCGGTACTATCTGCTCTTATACTATCCGATAATATAAAAGTGTTTTCAGAAATTGATCCGGTATAAATTATTTCAGAAAATGTAGATAAAGTAAAAACATCTTCTGAAGAATGATATTGGAAGTTTTTGACTCTTTCTATATTATCAGGTAATATGATAGGAAATTCCGGATCTTGTATATTCGAAAAAAATACTTTACCATTATCAATATTAAAAACAATACCATCCTTACAAAGACTAGAATGCATTATTCTTCCATTTCTCGCATTGAAGCCATTGGTTAAGGATTTATCTTGATAATTTAATTTTATAGGGGGATATTCTTGAGAGGCAATAAAAAGATAATTATTTATTGGAAAAATGTTTTGTGGATAAAATTTGGATGGAAATGAGAAGCGTTCAAACAATAAAAAATTCTCAGAGAAAATAAAGACCCCATTTCCATAGGAGCTAAGGATTATATTCCCTTCGTGATGCCAGATATGCTGAATAGTGGGATTACCGGCTAGTAAATTATCAATTTTTTTAACTTTTTTATTTTCTAATAGGTAGATACCACCCTCATTATCAGAACACAACCATTGATCTTGACTAATAGCTTCTATTGCTATTAGGTGTTTTCCTGCTAAAAAATTGATAGGTGTTAATACTTTTGAAATTATATTATAATTAACTAATCCCTGTTCTGTGGCTAATATCCACTGGAAGTTTTTATTATAGATTAAATCATCAGTACGAAAGGGTAGTTTAGTTTTCGATTTTAATTCAAAGGTATTTGCATCCAAAATATAGTGAAGAGTACTATTACCTCTAAAAAAGTTGAGTAAATGAATTTCATCATTGACTCGGGAAAATTTAACCCAATGTGTTTCAAAATGTATGTCAAAGAATTTGGACTCCCTTGTAGTAGTATTGAAAGTAAATAATTCATGACCTATTGATCCAAATAAGGTGTCATTCACAATGTTGAATACATAATAATCACTTTCAAGAAGATTATTTTCTTTACTTAGTTGATGTTGCTTTATAGTGTTTTTAATTGGATCAAAACAAATCAGCGCCTGATAGGAGCAAAACCAGACTTTCCCATCAGACGCTGTAAAGAAATTACTTTGAATATTATGATCAATGAGTTCAGGATAAGTATGGATGTCGAAGATTTCAGTTCTTAATCCATCATATTTTACCCAGCCACTGAGTGAACTTAATAATAACACATTTTCACCTGTCCAATTTGCGAATGCATTTGTATTTTCAGGGGATACTAAATTGTAATTTAATCCAGTGGTTTGACTTATAGATATTTGTGAAATAGTAAGTACTAGATACAATCCCAATATCTTTTTTTGCATATTAATCTAAATAAAAATTATTATGCTGCTTTAAATGCTGGATGTCCTTGACCAGGGTTCCAAAATCTATTAAAATTTACATTAAATTGAGAATGATTTATTTTAACAGTGTACATTCCTAATTCTGTACTACTAATTGTATTGAAAGCAATTCCACCATTCTCTATTTGTTGATTATCAATATATTCGACCAATTCACGTAAATCACGTACACAAAATACTCTTTCCAAACTATCAGGAATCACAAGATTAACTAAGGGTGTCAAACTGGAAACTTTCTTTAGAGTTGTTACACATTGATTAGGGCATGGGAATGTTGCATAAATTGGAGTTTTAAATGGAATTGGATCTTCATTTTGATCAATAAACCACATTCTTAATGTGTCATTTTCATTAACTCCGGGAACCTTTTGTACAATTATGAATTGAGCATCTTCAAATTCATTTAAAAAGTTAATGATATTTTGTACCTTAAAAATTGCGGAAGTAAATTTAGTTGGTGATACATTTGAATCGAAGTTCCCATTGCCTGTAATTCTAACACTTCTTGTACACATAATTCTAATTTTAAATTTTGAAAAAATATTGTTAATTAATAAATTACATTTTTGATACAAATCTCCCATTCCGCAGGATATAGTATCCGTGAATAGTATAGTTTTAGATATTT
>CALCSX010000282.1 GCA_937894165.1 uncultured Saprospiraceae bacterium
ACTGTCGCTGAACACACGCTCGTACATCCGCCCGCATAAGTAATTGTCACAGAATAAATCCCCGCTTCGTTTACTGAAATGCAATTTATCGTAACTCCTGTACTCCACAAATAAGCCTCCGCGCCGACCGGAACACACAATTCCGTGCTTTGCCCCTCACAAATCTCCAAAATTCCCGTAATACTGCATTCTACTTCATCATCTTGAATTACCGTCGCTGAACAAACGCTTGTACATCCGCCCGCATAAGTAATTGTCACAGAATAAATCCCCGCTTCATCGACTGAGATACAATTTGTCGTAGCTCCGGTGCTCCACAGATAAGCCTCCGCTCCTGCAGGAACACACAATTCCGTGCTTTGTCCCTCGCAAATAGCCAAATTTCCCGTAATACTGCAAGCTACTTCATCATCCACTACCACAGTAGCTGAACAAACGCTCGTACATCCACCCGCATAAGTAATTGTCACAGAATAAATCCCCGCTTCATCGACTGAAATGCAATTTGTAGTCGCTCCGTTGCTCCACAAATAAGCCTCCGCGCCTGCAGGAACACACAATTCAGTGCTTTGACCCTCGCAAATCTCAAAGTTTCCCGTAATACTGCATTCTACTTCATCATCTTGAATTACTGTCGCTGAACACACTCTCGTACATCCGCCCGCATAGGTAATTGTGACAGAGTAAATCCCTGCTTCATCGACTGAAATACAATTTGTCGTAGCTCCCGTACTCCACAAATAAGCCTCCGCGCCTGCAGGAACACACAAATCCGTGCTTTGCCCCTCACAAATCTCCAAAATTCCTGTGATACTGCATTCTACTTCATCATCCTGAATTACTGTCGCTGAACAAACACTCGTACATCCGCCCGCATAGGTAATTGTCACAGAGTAAATCCCTACTTCATCGACTGAAATACAATTTCCCGTTGCTCCTGTGCTCCACAAATAAGCTTGCGCGCCTGCAGGTACACATAATTCCGTGCTTTGCCCCTCACATAATAGCAAATCGCCTGTAATAGAACAACTTGGAGCCGTTTCTTCAACAACTGTAGCACTACAACTGCTAATACAATTATCCGCATTTGTGATGGTTACAGAATAATCTCCTGCGTTATCAACAGTGATACAATTACCCGTTTCTCCTGTACTCCAAAGATAAGACTGTGCCCCGGGAGGAACACATAACTCGCTTGTCTCAACGGAACAGATGAACAAATCGCCACTGATAAGACATATAGGTAGTTCAAAAACCGTAACTTCAATTTCATTTGAAATAGCGCTTCCACAGCTGTTACTATTGGTAACGAAATAAGTGCCATTTGTACTCACCGTAATAGAATTTGTAGTTTCTCCTGTACTCCACGTTCCACCACAATTCCCTGTGAGGATTACATTCTCACCGAGACAAAATTCATTGCTTCCTTCAGAAATTATAATAGAAGCAGATGGTAATTCATCCAAATCCACAATATTATTATGTAAAGAAACAGCACCTACTCTAGACAATGCTCGTCCTTTAAGAGAAGCTCCCTCCAATAAATTTAGCTCGCCATTGGCTAATATTGTTCCCAGAAATGTAGAACCTTCTCCTAAATGAACTGCTCCATTTATTTGCCAATAGATATTACAGATGGAGGCTCCATTAATTAAAACCACCTCAGACAGTTCAGTCGTGGACAAGGCTCCATCTATTTTAATTATAAAGGTACTTTCGGAATCACATTGGCCATCTAAAAACAAGGTGCCGTTCAGAGTTGAAGCAGCGCCAAGGCAATATACATCAGGAGTAAGAATTTGGTCGTTTCCGAGCGTGGTTCCCAGTACCTGACCGCAAGTCACTGTACTCAAAAAACCGTAAGCTTCATCTACATCCACCGCTGCTTCCGCTGAAATTGCATCTGCAACATGAATGGATCCAATTACAACCCCTGGAGGAAATCCGGTGAATGCCCCCACATTCGTACCGATATCTCCGGTGACCATTGTCGCTCCGGTATTGGTAAAAGCACCGACAGAGGAAAATACAGCAAAACTTGAAGCTGCCCCTAAGTCCGGTGTTTGTGCTTTCATTTGAAATCCCCCTTGAAAATAAAACAACATTACAAATACAACTGATAAAATTGATTTCATAAAATAACATTTAAGTATAGACAACATGTGCATAACTTATCCAAATTAAGCAGCTTTCGGCCAGGAACGTTACACATCTATAGTAAATAATTACTTATATCACATATTTTATTTACTTTACATCGATTTACTAGTTAATATTAATCCCCTATTTGTAATATTTTAGAAGATTAATGATCCATTAGCATTGTATTAGTTTCATGATACAGTATATTTAGTTTAAATTTTGTTCGTTTACCCCATTTCTCTATTTAAGAACTTTAATAAAGACTATCGGACTATGCAAAAAATCAGAACCGCACTTTTATCATACGGGATGTCAGGGAAGGTATTTCACGCACCCTTTTTAAATATTCATCACGGTTTTGAACTAACAGGAGCTATGGAACGAAGCAAAAAATTGATCCAAAATGATTTCCCCGCGATTAAAAGTTATAAGTCACTCGACGAGATCATCGCCGACAAAATTGAATTGATTATAGTCAATACGCCCGTGAATACTCATTTTGATTATGCTAAAGAGATTCTGAATGCAGGAATAAACCTAGTAGTCGAAAAACCTTTCACCACCACTTCCTCAGAAGCAGAAATTCTGATGAATTTGGCGGTGGAAAAGAACTTAAAGTTGGCAATATTTCATAACAGGAGATGGGATAGCGACTTCCAAACAGTGGCTAAAATCCTCGATCAAAATGTATTGGGAGATATCATTGAAGCTGAGATTAGATTCGACCGATTCAATCCCTCATTAAGTCCTAAGAAATGGAAAGAATCGCCTGTGCCGGGCTCGGGAATTTTGATGGATTTGGGTTCACATATTATTGATCAGGCCATCTATCTCTTTGGCTATCCCAACGCGGTTTTTGCTGATATCAGGAGCATTCGGGAGAATTCCCTGGTTGATGACAATTTTGATATTTTACTATATTACCCTAATAAGAGAGTCAGGCTACATGCAGGATTTTTCAATAAAGAAACTTTGCCCGCTTATACTATACAGGGTCGCCACGGAAGTTTGCTGAAACATCGGGGCGATGTGCAAGAAGACAATCTGAAAGCCGATCTGATTCCGGATACAGAGAATTGGGGTGTAGAACCTTTGGATAAATCCGGCATTCTCCATACCATTTATGATGGCAAATCTAATCGTAAAAACATCCCAACACTACAAGGTAATTACTATGCATTTTTTGACAAAGTTTTCGATTCCATTCGGCATGATCGTATGGAACCCGTGACAGCTGAAGATGGATTGAAGGTGATGAAAGTGATTGAAGCTGCTATTCTCAGCAATGAACAAGGGAGATTAGTCAATCTTTCATGAATACCTCACACCAACTCCTATTATAATAGCATGAATTAAATATTTTAGGGCGTGCCCCTCATCAGCCAAGCAAAACTCCGGAACCAATAATTTTTAAAGGCTGATTTCGGGTCGCTCCCTTCCGGGATTCACTTCGTTCCTGTCCTGACTTAATCGTCAGGACCTCCCTTCGGTCGCCCTCCAGGCAGCTCACGCGGGGATCAATTTTTCACTGAATTCCAAAATGAAGCACATTTTACTTCTAATTTAAGTTCATAAATGCGCTCCGGTACCAGCCTAATCATATAATCATATCATCTTCAAATCATATCATCAAAAATGACCTCAGAGAGGTCAAACTATGTTAGAACCAATTGTTGAAAATAATAAGGTTTTGGCGGGATTTTTGCCCGAAGGAAGCAAAAATCGTGACAAAACCGGGTGTTTTTTTTCTGATTGAGTTTGTAAAAGTGCTTCACAAATCCTTGAAATGCTTTTGAATAATACTATGTGATATATCAGGCATTTCGTTATTCTCCAGGCGGCGTTTCGACTCCGCTCAACGACCTCATTTACCACTATGAAAAGCTTTTTTAATTCTCGAGTCGGCGTTTCGACTCAATGAACTCATCCATTATTATTAAATGCTTTTTTGATTTTAAAATCAGCACTTCGATCCCCCTGTGACGCCGCTCAAGAAAAACATTTCGGCTTTCGCTCAATGACCGCGCTCAGTGACCTCGGTAAATAGCAATCATATCATCATATCATCCTATCATCATATAATCATATCTTCTGATCCTACTCCGCCACTTCCTTCAAAGCCTCTATACATCTGTCATTTTCCTCCGGTCGACCGATAGAAATCCGGATTCCATGCGGGATACCAAATGATGCCAACCGACGCACCAAAACTCCCGCCTTCATCAGATGTGCAAAAACAGCCTCCACCTTCTCCTCCGTCCCTAAATCCAACATCACAAAATTTCCGTAAGAAGGAATCGCTAGCAAACCCATAGCCTTATATGCACGAACATATTTTTCCATCTCCACCGTATTGTTCTCAACCGTTCTTCTGACATATTCCGTATCGGCTAAGGCTCCTACCCCTCCTGCCTGTGCTAATTTGGCCGGGCTAAAAATAGGCCTCACCTTCATCAACGCTTCGATCAATGCCGGAGAAGAAATTGCATAACCCAATCTCAGCCCTCCTAGTCCATACACCTTCGAAAAAGACCTTAATGTAATCAGATTCTCAAAACCCAACTTTGTGCTATCCGGAAAATCCGGCTCCAGCGCCACGGCCATCTCAAAATAAGCTTCGTCCACCACTACGATGATATTCGAAGGAACTTTTTCTAGGAATGCTATCATGTCCTCCTTCCTAATTATTTGACCAGTTGGGTTGTTGGGATTGCAGAGATAGATCATCTTCGTCTGTGGAGAAATGGCAGCCAGGATAGCCGGAAGATCAAAACTGTAATCCTCTTTCATCGGAACACTTCTGAAGGGCACATTGTGAATCTTGGCATTGATCATGACAGAGACAAAAGTGTTTTCCGAGGTCAAAACTTCATCTCCCTCATTGAAAAAAGCACGAAACATCACATAAATGATCTCATCAGAGCCATTCGCAGCAATAATTCTATCCGTACTGACTCCCAACTTTGCAGATAAGGCCATTTTCAATTCATTCGAAGTGGGATCCGGATAGAGGTGTATCTTGTCAGCTGCCTCCCTAATCGCCGCCACTGCTTTAGGAGAAGGGCCGAAATTATTCTCATTTGAACTTAGAAAAACCGGTGTCAAGCCATTCTTATCGTTAAACAAATCGTCGGATGGTTTGCCCGGCTTATAGGGCTTTAGTGACATTACATTCTCGGGAATAGAGATCATGGGGATGAGATTTCATATTAAAGAAAAAGTGCACCGAAACTTGCTCAGTACACTTTAAATATCTTGACAAATAAAGAACTAAATTAAGCCGAAGCTAAAGCATTTACATGCTTAGTCAACTTGCTCTTCAAGTTAGCAGCCTTATTTTTATGGATGTTATTGTTCTTCGCTAATTTATCCACCATAGAGATAACCTTTGACAAGAAAGTCTTAGCTTCTGCCTGATCTTCCATAGTTCTAAGTTTTTTGATAGCAGAACGAGCGGTCTTTTTGTAGTACCTGTTGTGCAATCTCAACTTTTTATTCTGGCGGATTCTTT
>CALCSX010000283.1 GCA_937894165.1 uncultured Saprospiraceae bacterium
AGTGGTAGGGGAGCATTCTAATGGAGCAGAAGATTAACTGCGAGGTTAGTTGGATTTATTAGAAAAGCAAATGTAGGCATGAGTAACGATAAGACGGGTGAGATCCCCGTCCGCCGTAAGACTAAGGATTCCTTTATCTATGCTAATCAGATAAGGGTTAGTCGGGACCTAAGGAGAAGCCGAGAGGCTAATTCGATGGCAAACGGGTTAATATTCCCGTACCTCTGTATACTGTGATGGGGTGACGAAGGTGTGTAAGATCTGCCGTGTGACGGAATACATGGTTGAAGTATGAAGGCGTTGAGACTGGCAGGTAAATCCGTTAGTTGAGCTGAAGTACGATAGTACGGTTTGGTAGCGATACTGAACTGATAATGATCCCAAACGGACTTCCAAGAAAAACCTCTAAACTTCAGGTATATAGAGCCCGTACCGTAAACCGACACAGGTAGTCGAGGAGAGTATCCTAAGGCGCTCGAGTGAATCGTGGTTAAGGAATTAGGCAAAATGGTCTCGTAACTTCGGGAGAAGGGACTCCTGACTATAGACGTCAGGACGCAGCGAAGAGGCCCAGGCGACTGTTTAACAAAAACACAGGACTCTGCTAACTCGAAAGATGAAGTATAGGGTCTGACACCTGCCCGGTGCTGGAAGGTTAAGGGAGGGGGTTATCCTTTGGGAGAAGCTCTTGACTGAAGCCCCAGTAAACGGCGGCCGTAACTATAACGGTCCTAAGGTAGCGAAATTCCTTGTCGGGTAAGTTCCGACCTGCACGAATGGTGTAACGATCTGGGCACTGTCTCAACCACGAGCTCGGTGAAATTGAAGTATCGGTGAAGATGCCGATTACCCGCAACGGGACGAAAAGACCCCGTGAACCTTTACTACAACTTAGCATTGGGTTTGGGTACAGGATGTGTAGGATAGGTGGGAGACTATGAAGCTGTCACGCCAGTGATGGTGGAGTCATTGTTGAAATACCACCCTTTCTGTACTTAGATTCTAATCCTTAATGGGAGACATTGCTTGGTGGGTAGTTTGACTGGGGTGGTCGCCTCCAAAAGAGTAACGGAGGCTTGCAAAGGTACCCTCAGCATGGACGGTAATCATGCGCAGAGCATATTAGTAGAAGGGTGCTTGACTGAGAGACTGACGGGTCGATCAGGGACGAAAGTCGGCTAAAGTGATCCGGTGTTTCCGCATGGAAGGGACATCGCTCAAAGGATAAAAGGTACTCCGGGGATAACAGGCTGATCTCCCCCAAGAGCTCATATCGACGGGGAGGTTTGGCACCTCGATGTCGGCTCGTCACATCCTGGGGCTGGAGAAGGTCCCAAGGGTTGGGCTGTTCGCCCATTAAAGTGGCACGCGAGCTGGGTTCAGAACGTCGCAAGACAGTTCGGTCTCTATCTGTTGTGGGCGTAGGAATATTGAGGAGATCTGACTCTAGTACGAGAGGACCGAGTTGGACGTACCACTAGTGTACCTGTTGTGGCGCCAGCTGCACCGCAGGGTAGCTACGTACGGAATGGATAAGCGCTGAAAGCATCTAAGCGCGAAGCCAACTCCGAGATGAGTATTCCATTGAGGGTCCAGGAAGACGACCTGGTTGATAGGCTATAGATGTAAGTGCAGTGATGTATTGAGTCGAGTAGTACTAATTGCCCGAAAGCTTCCATTAATTTTTATTGAGTGAGTAGACGCTGAATTGATTAAGTGTTTTGAATAAAAAATTCATAATAGGAAATTGATACGAAAAGGCGGGGAAAGCTGAAGATAGAAATACAAGATAAGTGATAATAGGAGGATGTAGTAATACGAATCCGAAAAGCACCCAATCGATCTACGGTAAGAACTACTGTAGTGCATCTCTGATCCCAAGTAGGATTAAATAAGCAAATTTGTTGCTCTACTCTTTTTCCCTGTTTTATGATAAGATATGATGAAGAATGTATCATAGAATATAAAACAGAATAAGTCAAAAAAAATAATCTAGCAATAGAAACTAGCTTGAAAGAAAGCTACACGACCGCAGGAAAGCCTTGCGGGAGTGATAAAGACCTTATGGTGACTATAGCGAGAGGGTACCACCTCTTCCCATTCCGAACAGAGAAGTTAAGCCTCTCCGCGCTGATGGTACTGCACAGTATGTGTGGGAGAGTAAGTCGTCGCCATTTTAAATTAAAAGCCTCGTGGATCAGTCCATGGGGCTTTTTACGTTAGTTTAATAATATATATATGTTAATTAATATATGTTAAATATTTTTAAATATAACAACATCTTTCTTTCTTTCTTTCTTTCTTATCTTTACAAAAAGACCATTATAGACTATTTTTAAGTCAAAAACTAATTCATGAAAATACCTTATACTTTTATTTTTATCTTCGGAATTTTTATTTTGTTTATATCGTCTTGTAAAAAGGATAGAAATGAAGTTTCTGAAGATAAGTTTTCTTTAATTGATTCCGAAAACGGTGTTGCATTATTATATGATATAAAGAGCAGTCAATTTACCAGACTTTCCAATCCTCAAGATAGCAACTTACTCACCATGTCTGAAAAAACACTTTTGTTGCCTGAAATAAGTGAATCAATTGTACAGTTTGAATTAGGAGCTGATGGAGAATTTGCAGGGGAGATCGAGATGATTCCTAGGACATCTGTCTATCCGACGAATGTCATAGGGAGAAAAGTAACTCCAGAAGAATTCGCTGTAGCCAAAATGAGTTTCACAAATACCAGCGTTGCCTATTACAATAAAAATAATGAATTATTCCAAGCTGATGGTTTCTGTCAAAGGTTATCTAATTATTATATTCAGCTATCCAATCAATTGACGGAGAAGGTATTTATATCTCCTGAAGCATTTGATATGATAATGGCAGCATGGGCTGATGCCGGCTATGAAGTAACAGAAAATGGTGACTATTCAAGTATTAAGTTTGATCTTCCCAATGGTAATTATACCTATGTTCTGGTGGATATAGAGAAGCAATCAATCGTCGGAACTTCTCATTATAAGAATGATGGAAGTCTCATCTCAAAATCGGTAAGTTATTTACAAGATGATGCAACCAATAATTCTTCTAGAATAAACAGTTTGTATGTAACACCATTCAAAGCACCTTTCAGTGAAGTCGATATGGAGATTGTAATACAATCTGAAATATCCAATATAATTTATAACACCATTCTATAAACACGAGATTATGTTAATTCGTAAGGTTTATTTTACTATCCTTTTTGTTATTGCTTTTTCTTTTGTTTTGGTTGTTCCGATGAGTAGTCAAGTTGGATCTAGAGACATTATATGGGCACACGGAGCAACTATCTTCAAAGGCTGGTATGATTTCAGAAGAGAGATGGAATGGCATGGTTTTATATTTAATGATATTTTGACAGGGCCTTTATACGATGATGCTGTGGTTGATGGAATTCTTTCAACATCATATTATTTAGATCAAAGGATTGAGCAGCAAATGGGAGAGAATGTTTTGGGTTTAGGGAATGGATTTGGAGGTATCGCATTGAGATATGCACAATTAGCCAATGAAAATATTAGTGCAATGGTATTTTGCGGAGTTCCAAATCAAGGATCTCAAGCTATCTTAAAAGCTACTCAAATATTTAACAATAAATCTGATGTCCAAAGATTCTTAGAAAAGATTCAATCAAAAAAATTGATCGATAACTGTGCGGATTGTAATGTTACGGGTTTATTAAAAAGTTGGGCAGATGCCTTTGCTAATGGTGAATTTCTGAGGGATTTACAGCCTGATTCAGATGTAATAACTAACATTAATTTAGCAGAAAATCTTCCTACTGTACCTTATATAACACTTTATGGTACGGTCGAAGACTTTTCGATGACGAGGATGTTAGATACTCGAGGTTCTGTTTTTGATAATGATGCATTGGTGAGATTTTACGAACAAAGAACTGGTGAGAGGCCTAAAAATATTTATAATCAAGACATACGAAGCATAATAAGGAGGACGAGTGGATTCTTCAATAGTGTTATAAGATATATTGGGGAATTATTTACAAAAAGTACAGATACACCTTCCCCTGAAGAAATTCAAACAGCTGCTAAGAATTTTATTGGTGAGGCCAATGATTTTATTATTGTGGAAATGCTAGCAGAACAAGATGTTGAATTAGAACTTGCTAGAATGCTGAGGTGTCAACTGGTACAACAGTTGCAGGAGTCTGAATGGATGCTTATGCTGCAAGGTGAATCATTTTATGAGACGAAAATAAATGTAAACGTAATTACTTTTGAGGATATAGAATTATGTAAATTAGAATGTGTTTCAGATTTTGCTAATGTTCCAAATTCTATTCATCATTGCCTTACCTGGTGCAGTAAATTAAATATTGGAGAAAACGTGCCAGTTTCAGTTTTTATAGCAGAACCAAATAATGGTTTACTTACAGAATCAGAGCAGAAGTTAAACGGGACGAACCTGGTAGCTGAAATTCATCTTCCGAATACCAATCAACTTCAAATGACGATGAGGACTCAAAAGGTTCTAGTTGATGAATTTAAAGATAATATCTTTTCCGGTTCATTAGGGGCGGCGTTTATGGTTCCAAAGAATTAGATTTAAGCTAATAGGTATGAAAAAAAAATTAGATAAGCAAAAGAGTTGGGCTTTTACAATTCTCTTTTGTTTATCTATTTTTATTAATAATTCTTGCGGAGATGTAAAAGATGAGTCTGGTGCTATGTTTATTGATGCAACTCTTAGTAATAATCTCTATCCTCAAAAAGTTAAAGATCTGATTCTTTTATCAACAGTTTGTGATGACGAATATTGCCTATCAGCATTAAGTCCAATAGAGAAAAAGGTTATTTGGAGTTACACAGATATCGATGGACAGCTTGGCAAACAATACACCAATATCAATTTTTATAGCTACGACCATTTTACAGCAATTCCATTGATAGATCAAGTATTGGTGATCAATAATCAAAGTGGAGAACATTTAGATACCCTCGACATACAAGGACAGGTAGCATCAAATTTATTTGGTGTTGGGAGATATGTTTATCCTGTAGTTCGGGATAGTAACTCAACGAATTTGTATATTCTCACATATGACTTCATCCAAGAAAATATTGACACTTCAATTTCATTAAATATTCCTAATGATGAAATAATTATTTCAATAGGCCCAATTGTAAGTCCCATAGATTCTACCATCCTTTATAATAGTATATTGAGATATAGACCATCTGATAATAAGACACAAAATTATTTATTGAAGTGGGGACGTGAGCGAGGTATCATTGACTCCATATCACTGGCTGATACTAATTTTAAGGGGCTAGGTGTAACTCGACCACCGATTATAGATACAATTAATGGCATATCCTATTGGCACTTGACTGATGCTATAGTAGCCTTCAATCATCATGATGATTCTGTGATGTGGTTGAAGGATATTGGGCAGGTATCTCTTGTTTCGAGGCCGGTATTTTTTGCTGAGAACATAATATACCCTACAGAAGCTAATTTTTTTCTAGTAATTGATAAAGTATCCGGTAATATTATTGATACCGTTCGAAACACTCCTTCCTTCCCGGGGAGAATTAGCGTTTTGAAGGATAAAATGTTATTCGTTGGCGGAGTTGACGGTCATCTTTATTCTTTAGAAAGAGGTACAGATGATACTATTTTTGATTTGAAAAGGTTTCCTATGAAATTTGAAAGACTACTTAGTCACCAGAATTTAATTACCAACAACCATTTTATTATTCATGATGGAGGGCAATGGATTATTTCAAATTTGGAAAATCTTGCTCGACTGGAAATAATTCTAGGGTCGGGTGGAGATTAGAAGTTTTATATATAAGGTTACCTAATAGAGGATAAAATGGTTTGAAATTGATGAAAATTGAAGGTTAATTATTGAAATACCATTGAACTAAGGAGGAATTTGTGAATTCGGAAAAATTTATAATTAAAAAAAGCTGTCAATAATTAAATTGACAGCTTTTCGAATGTGATTTATTTGATTTCGATCAAAAGGTCGAAATTAATATTCTCTTCTTCTTGGAGCATCGAAACGGTTTCCACCGCCACCGTTACCACCAGCGTTACGGTTTCCACCGCCACCGCCACCGAATTTGTTAAATCCTCCACCGCTTCCGCCACGGTTTCCGCCGCCTGCAGATCTGTTCTCACGATCTTCAGCTTGCTTTACAACAATAGTTCTTCCGTCTAACTGAGACTCATTAAGTTCACGGATTGCTTCTTGTCCTTCTTCTTCGTTAGACATTTCAACAAAACCAAAACCTCTTGAACGACCTGTTTCACGGTCCATAATAACTTTAGCGCTCTCAACTTCGCCGTATTGTTCGAATACTTCACGAAGAGTGTCACTTGATGTGTCAGAGTGCAATTTAGCAACAAAAATGTTCATAATAATAAATTAAATAAGTAAAAAAATGATCCTTGGTAGGAAAAACAACTATTGAATATTAAGAATTAATCGCGGATCACCGAAAATAAAGCTTTAGTATATAACTAGCAGTCAAATCTAACAAGTTACGACAAATATAGTCTAATTATTTGAGATTATGTCGTTTTGGCTCATTAATTTATTCCGGATGAATAGAGATTTATTTCAAATAGTGGAAAAAGTAATTTTTTTTTAAAAAAAAGCATTTTTCGAGTAACCTTTTTAATTGACTTTACGTCATGCCTGTAAATTAGGATTAGAGAGAATTTTAAATCTAATTTTGAGGAAAGTGAAAATAACGATTTTTATGAAAACAGAATTATATTCTAAAATTGATTAAATTCAATGAAAAATGTGAATTTCAATATTGAGCATGATCAACACTAAATAAATTTCTATTTCAGAATTATATTTTGACAGTGAAAAAAATCAGTTTGTCGACTTTAAGCTTGAATTGGTCTTTAAAATAATTCCACAGAAAAAATATAATATACATTTGAATCATAATAAGAAAGCAAATATTTAACCATTAAATTTTTTATGACATGAGCAAGGCAATTAGTTTTTTAAAGATTTTTATTTTAGTTCTTACTGCGAATGTAGTTCTTTTAGCCAATAATGATAATATCATTGTTAACACTAAGGAGGATTTGAAGACCTCTATAGTTGAGAAGACAAAGGATTTTGATACTTCGGTATTGAATGGTAAAAAAGAAAAAGCTAAAGTTAAGTTTGTATTGCAAGCGGATGGAGAAATTATTCTTCTTGACACAGGATCAAAAAATAAGGAAATTCACAACCATATCAAGAAGACTGTAAATAGAACTTACGTCAAGATGGGAACGATAAAGCCGGGCAATTATACAGTAGAGTTGAAATTCTAGTTCCCGGATATATTTCCCCTAGGAACAGTATAATATTCTAAGAACGTATTTTCTCGAATTTTATTCCAGCTTATTTGAGCAAAAACCGGAAAAGTGGAAACAAAATTATATTTGGAATAAGCGGATTGTGTATTATACGAGATTTTAGAAAATTTTAGTGAGTTATTTCACAAAATGACAAGATAAACAATATTTTTTTTAACAATTATTACTTTAACCTTATAACCCTATTGATTATGAAAACTTTAAAAATTATTTTAACAGCATTCAGTTTTGTATTATTCTTAAGTGTCAGTGTTTTTGCTAATAAGCCGGAAGTGGTGAATAACAAAGCAGATTTGAGAGCGACAATCACAGAATTAGTAAAGAATTTTGATTTTGATAGTATCAACGAAAAGACAATTGATGCAAGAGTAACTTTCTCATTGAGACCGGACGGAGAAATAATACTATTGGATACAGGTACGAGAAATTACAGACTTCATGAATTTATCAAGACTAGAATTAATCACCAAACGATCACTATTGGTGAATTGAAACCGGGCACTTATAGCATCAATCTTGAATTCAAGTTGATGTAATCATAGACGCACTTTTTGTTATTAGATTAGAAAGTTTGGCAACTGTAAAAGCAAATCCACGACCGCCAAGCTTTCTTTTCTTTTTTCTGGAATCTCTGCAAGGAAAGCTCAATTACTACTTTATTCTTGTATTAGAATCAGTTATGTCTTATTAACACCTTTGATTTAAATACTTCGAAAGCCGTGTCCATGCACTTTTCTTTTCAGAGAAATTTTTATGAAGTTTTCTTGCAAGAATTATTTAATAAATGATAACCCAAACTCTATGCAAGCTTTTTTGTGCTTTTCAACAGCAAAGGTTTTTGGGTAGGTTTTTAAAGTAACTAACTACATATTTGCAGGAGCTGTTTAGTAATTAAAAATGTGCTATATGTTCCTTTTGATTTTAGCCATAAAAAAGCCATCTCCATCCAAATCTTGAGGAAAAATTGTTTTACTTTCAATTAATTCAAAGCCCGGATTGTCGACTAAAAATCGTGCAACCTGATCTTGGTTTTCCTCTTTTAAGATGCTACAGGTAGCATAAATAACTAAACCACCCGGTTTTGCCATTTTGCTGTAACTCTCGAGAATATTTTGTTGAATTATTTTTAAAGCCTCCAATCGATCATTTGTCATTTTCCATTTAGCGTCAGGATTTCTCCTAAGAACACCCAAGCCGCTACAGGGAACATCTAAAAGTACTCTATCTGCACTTTGGGCATTTCTTTTAATAATCTTGGTATTTTCTATAGCATTTGTTTGGATATTAAAGAGTCCGTTTCTTCTGGCTCTTCTTTTTAACTCCTCCAATTTCCAAGCTTCTGTATCTAGGGAGAGGAGTGTCCCTTTATTTTCCATAAGTGATGCGATATGTAAGGATTTGCCTCCGGCTCCGGCACATGCGTCAATAATTTTTTGACCGGGGCTGATTTCCATAAAAGGGGCCACCTGTTGGCTTGAGATATCCTGAACTTCAAAATAGCCTTTCGTAAAGGATTCAGCTTTAAAAATGTTAGGTCTTTGAAGAATGTATATTTCATCGCTTACCTTTTCGAATTCAATCGAATCTTTTTCCAGGGTTTCTTCGAGTAATTGTTTAGAAGCTTTTATTGGATTTCTACGGATATACATTTTAGCCTTCTCATTCAATTTAGAAAGTGTAGTTGGCCAAAGTTCCTCTCCAAGACTACTTAATCCCTTTTCGTCGATCCAATCAGGGATTGATTCTATAACGACTCTCGAAGTGTGGTTAAGAGTTTTTGGTGTTTTTTGGAAATACTCGAATTCAGGCCATGTGGGAAGCGTGTAATTTTTAGAATGAAGGAAGGTTGCGACAAAAATCCACCATTCTTCATAAGTTTGGGGTTTAAATCCTATTTCAACACATATTTTGCGGTAATATCTTGTAGAATCATATACTGTTTCAGCGACAAAGCTTCTATCTCTTGCTCCCCATTTTCGATTCGACTTAAAAAGTATTTGGATAGCATTATCGGCGTATACCTTATTGATAAAAATTTCAAATAAGGTATCAACTACACCCTGCACTAGAATTTTATGTAATTTCAAAATTAATTTGGATTTATAATTGAATGCAAAATTAATAAAAAAGACCACAATGTCATTGATCTGTGATAGTGTGATAAAAAGAAAGGTCGAGGTTTATGTTTTGACACTGCAGTCAGAATATTTAAAAAAGAACATTATTAAGAAGGACTACGTTTTGAAGAGAAATAAATAGATAAATGAAAACTATAGTATATTTTATATCATTTTTTGTTTTGGCTAGTGGGTGTAACAGTCCACAATTAAAGAGTATTTTAGATAGTCTTTCAGAGCCAACAACTGCAGAAATAGGAAGCGGATTAAAGGAGGCTTTGATAAAGGGAATTTCAGAAGGTGCGAATCAATTATCGGCTACAAATGGGTATTACAAAAGTCCTTTTAAAATATTATTACCTCCGGAAGTAAAGAAAGTAAGTGATAAACTTCAAGTGATCCCGGGATACAATAGATTTGAAGAAATAGTTCTTGAGAAGATAAACAGAGGAGCGGAAGATGCCGCTAAAAAGGCAGCACCAATATTTATGGACGCGATTAGAGCCATGACATTTCGAGATGCTTTAGATATTTTGATGGGCCAAAATAATGCTGCTACAGAATATCTGAATAAGCAAACTTATAATTCGCTGTACAAAGAATTCAATCCTGTCATTGTAGCATCATTGAATAAATTTAATGCTATAGAGTATTATGCGGATGCTGTTAATAAATATAATTCCCTTCCATTGGTGAGCAAAATAAATCCTAAATTGGATGATTACGTGACCAATGAGGCTTTAAAAGGTTTGTTCGCAAAAGTTGCGGAGGAGGAATTAAAGATCAGAACCAATATCAGCGAAAGGAATACAGCTTTGATGAAGAAAGTGTTTGCTAAGCAAGATAGTAACAGACCAACAAACAACTAACAGTTTATTATTGAATTTATTTAGTGTAATCATGAAATAGATTGTATCCCTACCCAACCTTTTTGAGATAGCAGTGGTCTTTTAAATGATTTCAATATAGATTTTTTCGTAGTCAATCATTAATAAGGGGAGTTCACACGGGCTCCCCTTATGCTTGTGCTCAAAAATATACTTAAAACATGGATAGTTATAACGAATTCGATGGTTGATGCGACCGCCTCCGGGGTCGGGAGGTTGTGAGGGGAGGGATAATGCTATCATAGTTTGGCCTCATCCGAGGTCATTAGGTTCTGATTATGGAAATATTTATGTATAATATATAGATTCTTAAAAATAGATGAGATTTTAATGAGTTCAACTCACTACGGAGTTGGAGGTTTGTTAGTGAACACCCCGAGTTGCAGCCGTAACCGGCTTTACTCGGGGATATTGATGTTAAACTCCTACGGAGTATTGTTTTAAAAATGATTATTTTAGGAATTTAATTTCAATTCTAGATTAAGTCTAAGTTGCATATTGAAATGTGTAATGCGGGGGGATTTTATTGAGTTCAACTCTCTACGGAGTTAGAGGTTCCTTCTTGTGGACCCCGAGTTGCAGCCGGAGTCGGCTTTACTCGGGGTTATTGATATTAAACTCCTACGGAGTATTATTTTCAATTTTATTATTTAGTCTCTGCAAGAAAAGTCCAATTACTGCGTTACTTGAACCTGATTTCGATCATAAAATTTCATCCAGACCGCTTTATTTGAGTTAACGTTTTTAGAAGGCATTTTAACACTAATGAGGATTTAATTTCCTACAAAATTTAAATATAGGTTTCTTTGCTTTGTCTAAAATTTGGTTATATTTCGTTGTTTTCTTTCAATTTAGCTCGCTAAATCTTCAAAAAAACGCCTCGTCTAACCAAATTTTAGATAAGTCTGGATTAGAATTTTACTCCCGAATTCAGGTTTGTATCTGAATCAGTCATTTATGACTTATAAACTCCTTAGATTCAGATACTTCGAAAGCCTTGTCCTTGAACTTTTCTTATCAGAGACATTTTTAAGGTAGATTTCTTGAAGGCACTATAAAAATGTAGTTTCAATTCGAAAAAAAACAAGTGACGAGGAATTCAATCAGCTTCGTGTTCAGGAGGAAATATGTGGTTATAGTCTAAATAGTTTTAGCTTATTTTTGGTTTTTTTTTGATGAACATTTTTTATGAAGGTGATGAAGAATGGTATAAAATGTAGATTTTCTTGATCGAATATGTATTTTTGTGAGATAATGGGCAAATATTACTTCGCATCAGATTTTCATTTAGGCGCAAACGCCAAATTAACCAGTCAGGAGAGGGAAAAACTAGTCGTGGAGTGGTTAGACTTGGTGGCAAAAGACGCTGATGGAATTTATTTGGTGGGGGATGTTTTTGATTTTTGGTTTGAATATAAAAAAGTGGTACCGAAGGGTTTTACGAGAATTCTGGGAAAGCTTGCGGAAATTTGTGATTCAGGAATTTCTATCTATTTTTTTCCGGGAAATCACGATATGTGGGTCTTTGATTATTTGCCGAAGGAAATTGGGATTAAAATAATAAGAGGCGCCTATGTTACTGAGATAGATGGAGTAAAGGTGTACATACATCATGGTGATGGTCTGGGCCCGGGGGATTACAAGTATAAAATTTTGAAAAGATTTTTTGCATCGAGGGTTTGTCAATGGCTTTTTGCAGCGCTGCATCCAAGCATTGGGATGGGAATTGCGCATGCTTGGAGTGCAAAAAGCAGGGCAACTCAGGGGAGGCAGGAAGTTTTCGAGGGAAAGGAGAGGGAATGGCTGTATCAGTTTGTTCAAGAGGAAGCAAAGCAATATTCTGATGTTGAATTATTTATTTTCGGACACAGACATTTGGCAATTGATATAAAGAATGAATCGGGGCACAGCAGGTATATAAATTTAGGTGATTGGCTATTCAACCAATCATATGGAGTACTTGAGAATGGGAAATTTGAATTGACCTCATATAAGAATGATTTTGCTGAAATTATTCGCGATGAATAGCGGAATTATTTAAATTTTATTAATTTTGTACAAAATTGTAAAAGATGGCAGACGTAAAAACAGGACTTAGATCGGATTGGATTATTTTTGGTGTATCGTTACTTTTAATGATTATTTTGTTAGTCGTTGCTACACCTTGGTTCTGGGTGCCACTTCCTTTTGTGTTGACTTATTTGGTGAAAGCTTTGGGTGTAATGTAATTTTACTCGAAAAGTCCAAATACTGCGTTATTTTAAGCAGAGTTACATAATTACAAGTAAAAGATTTAAAAAAGCAAATTTAAGTGTTCAACTCCCTACGGAGTTGATGGCATATTTTATTTGTACCCCGAGTTGCAGCCTTTCAGGCTTTACCCGGGGTTATTGATGTTTTACTCCTACGGAGTAATGTTTTTAAAAGGTCGAATGTTAAATGTAATTCGATTCTTAATAATAGAATTGAGAAAAACTCAAGTGTATTATAAGCTTCTTATAGATACAATATTTTTATCTTACTAAAATTCTAATCGATAAAAGCTTCTCAATAGAACTTTAAAAATTTGCACAATTCATTTGAAATAAATCTTGTAAGTAAAATATATTCCATATTTATTTTCATTCCTCTTCAGAAGAGGGAGCAGAAATACCTGAATTAAAATGATTTTGGATTCTTTCCGCATTTTTCGCACCAACTAATGCAGTAATATCCTCAGTTGTGGCTTCTTTAATTCTTTTTACGGATTTGTAGTGAGCCAATAGCTTTTTCTCGGTTGCGGGCCCGATGCCTTTAATGCTTTTCAGCTCAGATTGTATAAAATTTTTGGACCGGGTATCACGATGGAAAGTGATAGCAAATCGATGCGCCTCGTTCCGAAGTTGTTGTATCAATTTAAGGCTTTCACTTTTTTTATTAATATATAAAGGGATAGGATCTTCAGGAAAGAATATTTCCTCCAATCTTTTTGCAATGCCGATTAAGGTTATTTTGTCGTCTAGTTCCAACTCTTTCAATATGGAGTGGGCGGCACTCAATTGCCCTTTTCCACCATCAATGATCACTAACTGCGGGAGAGGTTGATTTTCCACCTTCAATCTATGATAACGGCGATAAACAGTTTCCTTCATTGATGCAAAATCGTCCGGGCCTATAACTGTTTTAATATGGAATTTGCGATAATCCTTCTTCGATGGCTTGGCATTTTTAAACACCACACAGGATCCTACCGGATTAGTCCCTTGGATATTAGAGTTGTCAAAACATTCGATATGGAAGGGCATTTCCTTCATTTGCAAGTCGTTTTGCAATGTGCGGATAATTCTTTCAGCCGGGGTTTGCTTATTGGTTCGGTTTATTTTTTCTCTTTTCTTTTGGAGAAGGAAATACTGTGCATTTTTTGTCGAAAGATCCAGTAGTTTTTTCTTATCACCGATTTTGGGAATGGTCTGAATATAATCTTCAGCTAATTCTACCTCAAAGGGAAGAATTATTTCCGATGCAATGCTATTGAATCTTTGTCTAAGCTCCGGAATTACGAATTCGAGAAGATCTTTTTGATCCTGGTCCAGATTTTTTTCTAATTCTGCGGTGTAGGTATTGATAATAGCCCCGTTGACTACTTTTATGTAATTTACATAAGCGTCATTTTGATCTTCGGCAATACTAAATACATCGACGTCCCGAATAGTGGTGCTAACAATAGTGGATTTTGACTGATAGTCTTCGAAAACGAACATTTTATCCTTGATCTCCTGTGCCTTTTCAAATTCCAGATTTTCTGCATATTCAAGCATTAGCCTGTTCATATGATTTTTTACTTCTCCAAAATTGCCTTTAAGAATGTTTTTAATCTGTTCAATTTTTTCATCGTATTCTGCTTCAGATTCGAAAGCCACGCAAGGTGCTTTGCAGTTTTTAATGTGATATTCCAAGCAGACTTTGAATTTTTCTTTACGGATATTCTCCGGACTAAGATTGTAATTGCAGGTACGTAATTGAAAAAGGCCTTTGATAAGTTCCAGAATAATTTTTATTCTCCATTTTGAGGTGTAGGGGCCGAAGTATATAGAGCCGTCTCTAATTATTTTTCGGGTAAAATAGACTCTGGGAAATCTTTCATTTTTAATACACAGATAGGTATATGTTTTGCCATCTTTGAGGCTAACATTGTATCTGGGTTGAAGATTTTTAATTAAAGTATTCTCGAGCAGCAAAGCATCTTGTTCAGATTGAACGATGGTGAACTCAAGTCTTTCGGCATTTCTGACCATGACTCTGGTCTTGTTCGCCTGATTTTTGCCGGCATTAAAATAGGAGGAGACTCTATTTTTAAGATTTTTAGCTTTTCCTACATAAATTATGGTATTATTGGGGTCAATAAACTTATAAATGCCGGGTGAAGTGGGCAAGTTTGCTACTAAATCCAAATAATCTTTTCTATTCATTTATAATCGAGCGTCTTACCTTTCATTTTTTGAATCAATAAATCTTCCTGTCATTGCGCTAAGGATCAATTTGGCAGCGGCCGGATTGGTAGCCAAAGGAATATTGTGAACATCGCAAAGTCTCATCAACATCTGAACGTCCGGTTCGTGCGGATGTTTATCGAGTGGATCTCTAAAAAAGAAAACAACTTCAATTTCACCTTCTGCTACCAAAGCTCCAATTTGCGCATCACCACCCAGAGGACCCGAAAGCACTTTTGTCACCTGAAAACCTGCTGATTCCAAGAATTTTCCGGTGGTGGAAGTGGCATAAATATGAACGCCTTCAAAAAGTTCTTTATTATTGAGTACAAATGTTACCAAGTCTGTTTTCTTGCCATCGTGGGCTATCAATGCAATATCCATTGTTTTTTTATTTAGTTTTCTTAGGAAGAAAAGTCCAATTAAAGTGTGCCTCAGACAATTCTAAATTCTCAATTAAGCCGGCATTTCGACTCCGCTCAATGCATTTCGACTCCGCTCAATGACCTGATTTGTGTGAACTTTGAACCCAAACCTTTGATAAATAAGCCCCCGCCCGCAGGGTTTCCCTGAAAACAAGAATTTGAGTCTGTAAATCATCAAATAATAAAGTGCAAGGTACGAAATAGTTTAAAAGATTAGAATTTGAAAATATGGTGAAATCAAATTTTAAGAATTAGTAATATGATAAAAAATTATAATATGATCGTTGTTAAAAGTCCCAAAAAGTTCATACCTTGTTAACGAATGAGATGTGGGACGGATAATAAAAGGGAGTAAGCGAAAAAATATGCAAAGGAGAACATTTACTACATTGTTACCTAAAACTGTGGGAGCTTTATTGACTGCGAATATATTTATAAGTGAGATTGACCATCAAGAATTTACTTCTACCATGCCCCATAAAATTAAGCTAGGAGATACAATCGGGATGATCAGTCCTTCATCGCCTACAAGTGAGGAGAATCTAGTTAGGGCTATAAAGAATTTGGAATCGTTGGGGTTTAGGGTCAAATTGTCGAGTCATTTAAATAAAGCTACGGGTTTCCTTGCCGGTACAGATATTGAAAGGGTGGCTGATCTACATGAAATGTTGGATGACCCTGAAGTGAAGGCCATATGGTGCATGAGGGGAGGCTATGGAAGTGCACGTTTGTTGGCTTTACTTGATTTTGAAAAAGTTAAAGCCGCTAAAAAGATTATAGTTGGATTCAGTGATGTCACAGCTTTGCTGAATGGAATTTACACTAAAACAGGGCTTCAGGTTATTCATGGCCCGGTGGGAACTTCGGAATATACAGATTATACCAAGAAACAAATCCTCTCCTTATTATTAAATGGTGAGCAGGATGAAGTCATCGAACCTTGCAAACAGCCTGCTGAAGATGAATTGCATCCTATTGCGATTAAATCCGGTATAGCGGAGGGAAGACTTGTGGGGGGAAATTTGACTGTCTTTGCTTCTTTATGTGGTACTGAATATATGCCTGATTGTAAAGGGGCGATATTATTTTTAGAAGATATTGGAGAAGTTCCATATAAAATAGACCGATGTTTGAATCAATTGAAGCAGAATATAGATTTCAATGAGCTGGCAGGGATAGTATTCGGAAATTTTAATAACTGTGAACCTAAGGGGGGATATATGGATATGAGTTTACAAGGGACACTGATAGAAAGTGTTAGAGAATACAATTTTCCGGTGGTATATGGATTTTCGTTTGGACACATAAAGAATTTGTGCAGTTTTCCGGTGGGCAGGGTAGCAGAGTTGGATACAAATACCATGATAATTAAATTAAAATAATAGAAAAGTGAGTGAGATGAAGTTGCATTTAAGGAAATATAAGTTGGAATTAAAACATCCTTTTCGAATTTCGAGATACGTTATTACAGATCAGCCTACTCTTATAGTCGGATTGGAACAAGATGGGCAGATTGGTTATGGGGAATGTACGGCAAGTCGTTATTATGGGACAAATGTCGAAGAAATGTATGATTTTTTGGAGGGAATGAGAGGTGAAATTGAGAGTTTCGAATTTGATACGCCAGAGAAAATGTGGTCGGCGTTAGAGAGCCAATTAATTGATAATTCATTTGTACAATGTGCTTTAGATGAGGCTGCACATGACTTGTATGGAAAATTGATTGGCAAGCCTGTATGGGAATTATTGGGATTAAAGCAGGAGAATCTTCCCATTTCAAATTATACTATCGGTATTGGTTCGCCCGAGGAAGTTTGCAAAAGGATAAGGGAACATCCCTGGCCGGTTTATAAGATAAAATTGGGCACTGAAATGGATCTCGAAGTGATAAAAAAGGTACGAGAGGAGACACAGGTGCCATTGCGCGTCGATGCGAATAGTGCATGGACAGTAGAAAAAACATTGGAAATGGGGGAGGAGTTGAAGAAATTGGGGGTAGAATTTATAGAACAGCCACTTCCTTATGATGATTGGGAGGGTATGGAGAAAATTAAGAATTTGGGTTGTGCTTTACCGATTATTGCTGATGAAAGTATGCGTAAATTAGGCGATCTGGAACGCTGCGCCGATTATTTTAACGGAATAAATATCAAATTGATGAAATGCGGGGGAATTACACCTGCTTTGAAGATAATTGAGGCGTCGAAGGAGACTGATTTAAGGATTATGGCCGGGTGTATGACGGAATCGTCGGTCGGAATTTCGGCATTGGCGCAACTTTTGCCTCTACTTGAGATTGTGGACATGGACGGAGCTATTTTACTAAAGAGGGATATTGCGGAGGGGGTAAAATTGGAGGAAGGGAGAGCAATTTTCCCGGAGAGAAACGGCACAGGTGTAGTTTTGAAAAAAGGAATAAAATTTGTAACTACTCAGGTATGATCAATTTCTATCTAAAAATGTTTATTTTCCGTGATACTTCGTCTCTTTTCGTGTCAATAGCGCTGCTATGTATACCAATTAAATTTGAAATTGTCGGCAATCTTAAAAGAGATTTGCTCATCTACTTTGTTGCAAATACTCTCCATAGCTTACCGCTATGTATGCGTTTTGCGCCTCGCATTTGAACAAATCTCAATATTAATCTTATCCAACATTCCAAAATTTATTTGGTATTCCTCAAAAAGCATCTTCGTCTGACGAAAAATTAATTATTTTTATCTTTTGAAAGCATCTAGCTGAGTAGTTACTAAAATTTCAATAGTTATATTTATAAAAATTGTAGAATGAAGCATTTAGGACTTTTGATATTTGTAGTGGTGGTATTTACTTCATGTGTAAGTAAAAAAAGCCTTGAAAACCCCCTCGGCAGTAAAAAAGGATATACGGTAGAGGAGTATGTGAACTTAGAGATGAAAGAGTTTAGTGGATTTTATGGATTTGCCATCGAAAGTGCTCAAGATTCCAGTTTTAGATATTCGATCAATGGAAAAAAAGTTTTCGATCCTGCTTCAAATATGAAGTTTTTGACATTGTATGCTGCTGTTAAATATCTTGATGATACCCTGAACACATTTCGCTATTATGATCAGGGGGGGAGTCGATATTTGATGCCTTTAGGCGATCCAAGTTTTCTGCATCCTGATTTTGATAATAAGGAAATCATCCAGTTTTTGAAAACAGGTCCTGACACCTTAGTCATTGATTTAAGTAGACAGAATGAGATAAATAAATTCGGTTCGGGATGGTCGTGGGATGATTATCCCTACGATTTTTCGGCAGAGCGATCTATACTTCCCATGTATGGAAACACCGTACGATTTTACAAAAAAGATGGCGATTTGGTAGCTGTGCCGGGGGGTTTTGAAGTTGAAACAGTTTCGCGTCCTTTGAAGTACATCTATGAAAGGGCGCAGAATAAGAATAGTTATGTTTTGAGAAAAAATTGGGCCGGCGTGAATCCTTACAATGTTCCATTTATTTGGTCTGGAGATCTAGTACGCAATTGGTTGGAAGATATTAGTGGAAAAATAGTTGTGCTGAAGACCAGTAGTTCAAATGCAGGAAAATATGATCAAGTAGTCGGGGGAGTTGAGCGCGATGCCGTATTGAGCAAGATGTTTAAAGAAAGTAATAATTTTTTAGCCGAGCAATTGATGATCAATATCGGATATGATAAATTGAATTCTAAATCGGCAGAACTAAGTATATATCACGTTGATAAAGTGGATTTGAGTGATAAGAATTTGGGGTCATATAAATGGGAAGATGGAAGTGGATTGTCTCCTTATAATAGAATGAGTCCGGAATTTGTGGTTAATTTCATTCATTTTCTCATGCAGGAAAAGGATTGGGAGGAATTGAAAGTATATTTTCCGGTGCCGGGGGAGGAGGGCAGTATGGATAAGTGGGCAAAGCAAGAGGAGAGATATTTGTGGGCGAAGACGGGCAATAAAACGGGTATTTCAAGTTTAAGTGGTGTTTTAGAAGGGAGCAGCGGGCAGCAGTATATTTTCTCATTTATGACAAGTAATTTTGTCGAGTTAAATAAGGATGTGCAGGCTAAGATGGAGAGGATACTTCAAAGATTCAGGAGAGATTTATAAAAACAGGGAGATGCGGATTTTTTATTCAGAATTCAACAGTAATTACAGCACATATACATTTGGGTATGCGGTTTATGCGATTGCTGATAAGCAGGAGGAGATTGAGGAGATTTATGAAAAGGGATTTTTACCGTATAGTGCAGATATAAGCAAGGTGGAAGAGATATTTTATTTGTGTAGGAGTCTGCGGGTAAGGCTTTCGGATTTCAGCGATAGTTCTGAAAACAAGCGGATCAACAGGAAGATGGAGGGATTGGAACCAGAGTTGGAATGTATTGCTTTGAAGGATTTTGATATTAATAATGCTGATTTTCAGGCTTTTTGCCTTCATTACGCAAAGGAGAGGTTTGTGGGGGGCAGCCTGTCACAAGAGAGATGGGCCTACATTTTAAAGCGAGGTAATGGTACGCATATATTGCGTTTCAGGAGAGGAGGCAAGGTGCTAGGCTATGTGTTAGTTGGACTTCATGGTGGGGCAGTTCATTATTGGTTCTCGTTTTATGATCTGGAAATATCACAGGATCTTCCATTGGGGAAGTGGTTAATGTGGCGAACAATAAAATGGGCGCAGGATGAAGGTCGGGAGTTTGTATATTTGGGTACTTGTTATAAAGAGTCGGGGCTATATAAGGTGAGGGATCATAAGGGTGTGGAGTATTTTAATGGATCGGGATGGTCGAATGATACGGTACGATTAAAGGAATTATGTAAGTCGGATGGCGGGGAGCATGAGAGTGATATTTTCAAGAGGGGATAGGGATTTAATGGGGAATTAGCTGTGAGCCTTTAGCTGCGAGCCATGAGCTGTCAGTTATGGTTCATAGGAATTTAAATTACGAAAACGTGTGACATCATGTTGTAGGTGCTTTGGCAGGTATAGGCTCGTAGAAAGAGATTTGTTTTGTCATGATTTTAGCTTCCTTCGGGCAAAAATCCCGCCAAAACAGGGTTTTTTATACTGATATCACAGGGCTGCACCCTGTGCTAAGATATTGCGCCCACTTCGGGGCTTTTCGGGAAAATACAGAGGGCACATTTACAAACTTGCGACAGGATGGGATAGATGATATGATTTGAAGATGATATGATGATATGATTGTGGAGGACTTTCTAAAGGGGCCTTTGCAAATTTATATCAATAAAGTTACTTACATCAAATATGAAGGATTTCTCACAGATTTCACAGATTTTTCAGATGGGGGATTCTCGATTCTCGAGTTCCGAGAAGAATTTACCCGGGAAGGGAAACCTTCGTCTAAAAATTGAATTATGAGACAATTTTAATCTTGCGCTGATAGTGTATATGGGGCACAAGTTTCAAACTTGCGCCAGCAGAGGAATTCAATTACGAATTTCGAATTACGAATTATGCACTGTGGTTTGTTGTTTCATGAATTAAAATGGTGTTACCTGCATCAGGGATAGGAATGATGGAGGCTTTAGCCGGAAGTGCCCTGTTGTATATATGGGTATCATAAGTCTATAGCAATCTTGTTGGATGGTTGTATAAGGATGACAAGTCAGGGCACCGAAACGAAGTGAAGTCATGGATAGCCCGACCCGGTGGAAATATTTCGCAGAAGTAAAATCGTATCAGGGTGATGCCCTAAAAATCATAATCATAAAAAAAAAGCATTTAATCGGATAAGGTTCAAGAATTTCATATTTTTGCGGATTGCAGTCGAAAAGGTGATGTATGAGGGGGGAGTATAGAGACGATGATATTTCGAATATTTGTAAGAAGTAAAAAATCAACGGGAGTTGAAGGAAAAAATAGTTCTTGATAAGTTACCGGTTCATGTTGCGGTCATTATGGATGGCAATGGAAGATGGGCAAAGGAGCATGGCAAACGTCGTGTGTTCGGGCACAAAAATGGCGTTAAGGCTGTGCGAGAGGTAACGGAGGCTGCGGCTGAATTGGGTATCAAATATCTCACATTATATGCTTTTTCGACAGAGAATTGGGGGCGTCCGAAGTTTGAAATCAATGCTTTAATGTCACTTTTAGTAGAAACTTTGCGGAATGAAATCTCTACATTAAATAAGAATAATATCCAGTTAAGAGCTATTGGAGATTTGTCAGGTCTTCCTTCTTCGACCCATAAAGCATTGCTTGAGGGCATTGAGAATACAAAGAATAATGATAGGATGGTGCTTACGCTTGCCTTGAATTACAGTTCTCGATGGGAGATAGGGAATGCTGCGAAATTAATGGCTATGGATGTGCAGGAAGGAGCCTTAAAGCCTGCGGAAATAGATAGTAAGAAATTTGAATCTTATTTGAGTACGAATGATATGCCGGATCCCGAATTATTGATCAGGACGAGTGGGGAATTTAGAATTTCGAACTTTTTATTGTACCAGTTGGCATATACTGAATTGTATTTTACAGAGGTATTTTGGCCGGATTTTTTGAAGGAGGAATTCTACAAGGCAATATGTGATTTTCAAAGGAGAGAGAGGAGGTTTGGAAAGATAAGTGAACAAATAAATTAGATTGTACCTTTGTGAAGCATCACATTGGGGAAATGAAACGTTAGTGAAAAAAGGAAAATTTATGACTTTTAAAATAGCCGGAGAATTGATTAGGGCAGTGAAGGCAATTATTATTATCATCGTATGTTCAACATTCGTTCATGGACAGAATGAAGATCTAAAAACAATAAATTACGGCGCTCCTAAAACCTATGAAATAGGAGGAATTACTGTAATGGGTGCGAATTTTTCGGATCCATCAGCCATTATGGCGATAGCCGGGATAAAAGTTGGCGATTCAGTTCAGATTCCCGGCAGTAAGATCAATTCTGCGATGAAGGCTTTGATGAATCTAAAACTTTTCAGCAATGTTGAAATAGTATTGGAAAGAACTATTGGAGACGTAGCTTTCTTACAATATTGGGTAGAAGAGCGACCAAGGTTGTCGCGCTATTCATTTGAAGGGGTGAAAAAATCTTTTCATGAGGATTTGAATGATAAGTTAGATAGATTTTTGGTTAAAGGCGGTATGGTTACTGAGTCCATTAAAATAAATTCCAAGAATGCTATAAAGGAGTTTTTCTTGGAAAAGGGCTATAGAGATGTGGATGTTGAGATTGAAGAGATTGTGGACAATGCTATTCAGAATACGATAAGATTAGTCTTTACTATTGATAAGAATGAAAAGGTCAAGATTGCAGATATTGTTTTTACCGGGAATGAAAATGTAAAATCCTCGAAGCTTCGCAAGCAAATGAAGGAGACGAAAGTGAAGAGGAAATTATTTGCCAGTAGTAAATTGCTGAATAATGAATATGAAACTGATAAGAAAAGTATCATCACTTATTATAATAATAGCGGTTTTCGGGATGCTAAAATTGTAGGAGATTCAATCTGGAGAAATGACAAGGGACATTTAATGATTCAGATTGATATCAATGAGGGGAATGCTTATCATTTTAGGAATATCACATGGAAAGGAAACAGTTTATATGAGAGCAATGAGCTAAGCAGAGTGTTGGGTGTGGCAAAAGGAGACAGATATAATCAGGAATTATTAGAGAGCAGGCTTCGTTTCTCTCAGGATGGACGAGACATTTCAGCTTTGTATATGGATAGAGGTTACTTGTTTTTCAATGTGGAACCTGAAGAGATAGCGGTTGAAGGTGATTCGATCGATTTGGAAATTAGAATTTTTGAAGGACCTCAGGCAACGATTGATAGAGTTATCATAAGTGGCAATGACAGAACTAAAGATCATGTAGTTCAGAGGGAGTTGAGAACGAGACCGGGTCAAAAATTCAGTAGGTCAGATATATTGTTTTCTCAACGTGCGCTGATGGCATTGGGTTATTTCAATCCAGAAACTATCGGTATTAATACTCCTGTAAATATGGAGAGAGCGACTGTTGATATTGAGTATGTTTTGGAGGAGAAACCTTCAGATCAGTTGGAATTATCAGCGGGATATGGAGGATTTGGTTTGATCGGGACTTTAGGTATTACTTTTAATAATTTTTCGATCAATAATATTTTTAAGAAAGAGGCTTGGAATCCTTTGCCACAGGGTGATGGGCAGCAATTGAGTTTGAGAGCCCAAACAAATGGTAGATTTTTTCAATCGTATAATGCTTCATTCACAGAGCCTTGGATGGGCGGCAAGAAGCCAAATCAGTTTTCAGTTTCGGGAGCTTATAATAAGTTTTCTGATTTTGTCGATTCTAGAAGTTTCTTCTCACTGACGAGGGGAGCTTTAGGGTTTGGTTCTCGAATGAGATGGCCAGATGAAAATTTTGTTTATAATGCGAGTTTGGCTTTTCAACAATATCGTCTAAATAACTATACGCAGTTTGGATTTACAACGGACAGAGGAGAGTCAGTGAGGACAGGTACATTTAACATGATATCTTTGACTCAAACTATTGCGAGATCCACCATCGCTGATCCTACCTTCCCAAAAGATGGGTCGAGAATCAGTTTGACAGTAGCATTAACGCCGCCATACAACACATGGAGAGGCGTATCCGGTGAAGATTTAACGGTTCAGGAGAGATTTGGCTGGTTAGAGTATCACAAGTGGAATATGGAGGCGCAGTGGTATACGACGGTCGTAGGTAAGTTGGTCTTGAAATTTGAGGGGAAGTTTGGATTTTTGGGATCGTATAATGATGATTTAGGCGTTTCACCATTTGAGAGGTTTGTAGTAGGTGGTGATGGATTGGCCAATCAGATTGTCGGTATTACAGGTAGAGATTTGTACGCATTGAGAGGATATAAGGAGAATGAGTTGCCTGCGAATAATAATGGCGCAGGAGGAACTGTTTTCAACAAATTGACGATGGAGTTGAGGTATCCTATTTCGACAAATCCAAATTCAACAATATATGTATTAAGTTTTCTTCAGGGAGGAAATGTTTGGACGGATATGAAGGATTACAATCCATTTGATCTTAGGAGGTCTGCGGGATTGGGTCTGCGTGTGTTCTTGCCGATGTTCGGTACTTTAGGATTTGACTATGGTATTGGATTTGATAAGCCTGATGTTTTGGCTAATCCGGCTTCTAAATTTACGGATTTCGGTACGTTTAATATTGTACTAGGATTTGAGCCTCAGTAGGGTTGGGAGTCGTAAGTCGGCATTTCGACTTCGCTCAATGACCTTCATTTTTAGTCGTAAGTTGTAAGTCGTAAGTCGTAAGTCGGCACTTCGAATGTGAGCCTTGAGCTGCGAGCTTCTAGCAGGGAGCTTTGGAATTTGGACCTTAATTTTAAGTCTTAAGTTGTAAGTCGTAAGTCGGCATTTCGACTTCGCTCAATGACCTTGATTTTGAGAGGTAAGTCGTAAGTCGGCATTTCGACTTAATGACCATTGTAGTTTTATGAATTAAGTTCCGCAATAGGTTAAATAATCCCGGTCACCTCCCTCAGGGCTATTTTGATATTCCTGATGTTCAGGGTGAAATGTATATGGTTGGGAAAGAACCATGAGTAAGGATTTAAATTTCGTATAATCAGATTTCCATGTTGCTTCTTCTAAGGCTTCCTCGACCAAATGATTTCTTGGAATATAGACCGGATTATTGTTTTCCATTATTTTTATGGCTTCTTCGGCTCCATTTTCTGTGGAATTGATTCTTGAGGTCCAGCGATCCTTCCAATATGTAAATTCTGAATCATTGTAAATGTCAGACTCGGGAATAGATCTTCCGGTCAAAAAGCTAAATGTGTTGGTGTAGTCTGCGCCTGAATTTTTCATCCATGTCAATAATTCATCAATAAGCTTGGAATCATCGGCTTCTTCTGAAATCAATCCCAATTTTCTTCTCAACATGTCAGCATATTTTTGTCGGAAGAGCTGTGTGTAGGTGTTTAGGATTTCCTGCGCGATAACCGTTGCAGTTTTCTGATCGGAGTGAATTGTGGGCAGTAATGTGGTGGCTAAAACAGCCAAGTTCCATTGACCGATAGCGGGTTGGTTAATATACGCATATCTGCCCTGATGGTCGATTGAGCTAAAAACTGTTCCCGGATCGTAAGCATTCATAAAAGCGCAGGGACCATAATCGATTGTCTCGCCGGAAATACTCATATTATCCGTATTCATCACACCATGAATAAAGCCTACCCGCAGCCAATCTACGATTAAATCAAGCTGCTTTTGCATGACGTTTTTTAAAAATTCCTCAGCTAATTTTTCTTTCTCTAGTAGTTGAGGAAAATGTCTTTGACAAGTGTAATCTAAAAGAGTCTTTAGTTTTTCAGGACCTAAAAATCGGGCAGCAAACTCAAAAGTGCCGACGCGGATGTGGCTCGATGCTACTCTTGTCAGAATAGCCCCTGGTGTGGCAAGCTCTCGATACGCTTCCTCCCCGGAAAGGACAACTGCCAGACTTCGCGTGCTGGGTATTCTAAGTGCATGTAGCGATTCACTAATCAGGTATTCCCTGAGCATCGAACTTATTGTAGCTCTGCCGTCTCCTCCGCGGGAATAGGGTGTGCGACCGGAGCCTTTGAGTTGAATATCGAATCTTTCTCCTGTAGGTGTTATTTGTTCGCCGAGCAAAATAGCCCGACCGTCGCCGAGGGTGGTAAAGTGTCCGAACTGATGGCCTGCGTAAGCTTGAGCGAGTGCTTGGGCATTTTGGGGGAGAAAGTTTCCTGATAGGGTTTGCGCTATGTCATCTTCGGAAAAATTGTCATTGAGTCCAAGTTCTGAGGCCAATTGCCGGTTGAAAATAGCCACTTTTGGTTGTTTGACCGGGGTAGGGTGGACGAGTGAATAGAAGTCTTCCGGAAGGTTGATGTAGGTGTTGATGAAATTGAATTTTAATGCCGGGATTAGGCTCATCTTTAGTTTTCTTTATAGGAACGAATGTTGAAGGGGAAGGTTCTAAAAGGGGTGTTTTTTGTGAATTGAATGGGTTAATATGAAGGGGATGTCTTCGACCGCCTCCGGGGTCGGATGGTTTACTTTGATTGATTCTAACATAATTTGACCCACGCTGTGGGTCAGGAACTCTGTAAAATAATTAAAATAGGGATAAAATTTAATCTTTCAAATCCAGAAGAGACAGGAATGGATTAATGAGCTGTCAAATGTTCTAAGAAGAAAAATCGATTGAAAAAGTTTGAAAATTTGCATGTCTAGGCACGAAATAAAAACATATTCAACTGGGATGTATTCGATCCATTCCGGGGTTGGAAAGTCTGTTGAGGTTTATTCTAACATATTTGACATGCTCTGAGGGTCAGGAAATCAGTAAAACCATTAAATCAGACGTAAAAAATAATATTTCAAAATCATGAAAGAAATGGGATTTTAAGTGAACTGTCCACTACTTTATTCAAATTAAAGAGTTAGAAACGCTAGAAATTTTGAGTTTTTTGACACAATATGATAAATTCTTTAATTGGATGTCTTCGACCGCCTCCGGGGTGGGGTGGTTTACTTTGATTGATTCTAACCTAATTTGACCCACGCTGCGGATCAGGAATATGTCTATAAAACAGATTTTATTTGTCGAAAAAATCAAGGGCATTAATATAAGCAAGAAATAATTTGAGCCACTCCGTAGGTGAGGAATGAATATCTTTCATCGCTATTTTGATTTAAGGATGCTTAGGGATTTTAGTGATAAAAGAATTATTATTACATTTGGTAAAATAATTTGAAAAACATTATGGGAATACTTCGGAAGTACAAAGTTTTTTTTGCAATGTATAATTTCTTTCATAGAAATCAACTTGCTCATAATATTCCGGTATTAAAGAAATATGGGATCAAAAAAAGCTATTTTGACTCGATTTCCAGTAAGGATTTCAAGCATTTGGGAATGGAGGAGATAGGATGGAATGAGGAGGGGGTAAAGAATTCCAAATTGTTTCAAACATTAGATAAAGCTACGCAGCAGAATATTTTGGATTTTGATAAGAACGGATATTTAATTATTCCCGGCTATTTGAATAGTGAAGAAGTGGATTCGTTAAATAATGAAATTGATAGTTTGTTGAAAGAGGGAACCGTTAAAGCCGGTCATAGAAACAAGATAATGTTTGCGATAAAATACGCTGATAAGCTTCGTGGGGTGGCGAAAGATGCGGATTTGATTGAGCTGTTGGGGCATTTGTTTGGAGATGAGGCCATATTGTTTTCTAGTATAAATTTTGCTGCCGGGAGTGAGCAGGCGAGTCATTCAGATTCGATTCATATGACGACGTATCCATTGGGTGGACTTTTGGGTGCATGGATAGCGCTAGAGGATATCAATGAAAATAATGGTCCCTTGCATTATTATCCCGGGAGTCACAAATTACCTTATTATCTCAATTCAGATTACGATAATGAGGGGACGAACACTAAAATTGGCCCAAAAGACTACAATGAATATGAAGGAATGATGGCTCGAAAAATTGAAGAGCAGGGATTGGAAAAGAAAATATTCCTTGCTAAGAAAGGTGATTTGTTGGTATGGCATGCAAATCTCTTTCATGGAGGTGAGGCACAAAAGGACAGGACATTGACGCGAAAGAGTGTAGTTTTTCATTATTTCCGAAAAAATTCAGTTTGTTATCATGAAATAAGTCAAAGGCCGGCACTTTTGCGGTCATATTAATGAAATCATAGAAATTTATTTCCAGACAAATTTATTTTTATTTCAAAATTCTTTTCAAGTTTTGATTCCCAATTCCATTTCGTGTAAAAAGGGTCGTTTCAAAGTCTGAGTGGGCTATTTTAAACAGAAAAGCCATCAAGTTTCGATCATAAAAAATAATCATTTTGGATATTTTCTTATTTTAAAATTATTTTTTCAAAAAAAAATCAAATAAAATCTCTTATAAAAATTGAAAAAATACTAACAAAATAGGAACAAATTTGAAGTGTATTTCAATTTAAAATGTCACAAATATTTGAATAATAAGTAATTATAGATATGTAAATATTATATATAAAATATAAATATGTGACAATCTTCCAATTTTGTTATTTTTTAGCCCGCATAATTGTTAGATTATTGTAGTATGAAATAAGAACAAACTAATAAACGAAACTTTATATCTAGTTTTAGGTATGTTCATGGGAATTCTAACGCATTAATGGTGGAAAGCAAAAGTGCCTTCCACCATTAAATTACAAAAATTGAAAATCGTTCGTCAGATTTAATTAATAATGTTCATGGGATTATAATTTGTTGGGGCGAGTCATATCAAAAGTTGATGTGACTCGTTTTTTTTTTGTATAATAGTAGGCTCAATAGGATTATAGGAATACCAAAAAATATTATAGCCTTTCGAATTTCAAAATCAGCTACTTTGAAATTAGTGCTTTCAAAATCAGCGAAAACATCTGCTCCCGCCCAAAAGAAAGGATGAGTTTTGATATCAGAGCTTCCCTCAAAAAAATCCAGTTTAGCTTTTCTTAATGCATTGGGTTTGTCCCAACCCTCTCCCAAATAAAAATAAAATCTTTCCAAAATAGCTGCGGTGCTTTCATCTTCGGCATCCCATTTCATGGCAATCAAATTATTTACTCCCGCTGATCGGAAGGCCTGAAGAATAGATTCCGGATTGATACCTTTCCCCTCCCTGCCATTACTGCTCTGACATGTTGCCAGTACGACGAGTTCGCAATTCAATTTTCTCGCTCTAATTTCATTGTCTGTCAAATTAAAGCCTTGAAATATTAAAGCATTCTCACGTTCATTAGATCTTCCGTGTAATGCAAAATGAAGAATATTGTAATTTTCAGCTTCAGTCCAAAATGATTTCGGGGTGGGGAAATCAAGATCCAAGCGTTTGGTGACTTTAAATTTACTCAGAAGAAAATCTACTTCTTTTGTTTGAATTATTGCATGAGTAGGGGATTCAGTAGCTTTTAGATTTGATTCTTGAATGCTTAAAATTGCGTTTTCGGTGTTTTTTAAAGATTTGGTTTGACAGAACTGATCGAAATGAGTAAAATAATTTATGTTGTAATCTTTAATTAAATAATCAAGCTGTGACCAAGTCTGATATATAGAAGTTTTCCGACGTATTAAAATATCGAATGGCAGAGAATGCAAGCCAATATCAGGGGAAATATGCCAATGATCGTATTGCTCAATGTGCAATGGAATTATTAATTTTTCATAAATAGCGTAACTTAAATCTTGAAAATTTCTTTTTTCTATAAATTGCCAAGTTTCACTTTTCAGATATTGCTTTATGTTGAAGTTTTGGATGCCGGAATTTAGGTCTTCAATATTTTTTAAGATCTGAGAAATATCGTTGATGCGGACTAGTCTCATTTCTAGTTTGGAAACAATCAAGGCATAAGCTGAATGACGGCCGGTGTACCAATAAATGAGTGCGTGATTTTCGGAAGGAATTTTTTTCAGAAATTTTTTTAATGTTGTTTTAACTGACTCAGTTTTATAGGATGCAAGATTTTGATTTGCTGATGAATAGATAGGAATTTCATTTCTTTTGTATAATTCCATTGCCCAGAAAGCGATAATGGAATTTTCTTGTGGGCAATCTTCATGAGTACTAAGAATAGTTTCAAATAAGAGTGTGTAAATGGGTTCGTGAAGCCGGGCTGCCGCCTCAATGTCTGCGGAATGTTCGAGGTTAAATTTGTTTTTTTCGAGAGATTCAAGTAGGGCACCTAGTTGTTTTTGAATTATCTCTAAGCTATCGCAATTTTTGGTTTTTTGATATTCATAAAAATTGGATTTTATTCGGAGGAATTGTAGTTCAAGTTTTTCATTGTCAGAGAATTCCGATTTTTGATTATTGTCAATTTCATCCAAGAGCGATTTGAATTTTTCATGGTTGCCAAGGCCTTCCTCCAATTTTGCCAAAGCCAGCAAAAGCGAGATAGGGGCGTTTGACTTGTTCTTGATTTCATGGGTAAAATGCTCTTGATATCGCTCAGAAATTGTTTTGGCTTCAGTAAACTTATTTTTTTGAATATAGAGATTTAGTATTGTGCTGAGCAATCGAGCAGCTTTGTCTTTGTCTTCAGGGAAATGATTTAAAAATTTGAGGAGTAAGTTTTCTGCTTTATTATAATGACCTAATTGAATATCGTTGATGATTTGATTGATCATCACCGCTTGTTTCAATTCAAGGAAGGATTGCTTTGGTGTACTTGCTAGTTTTTTCTCTAGCCTTCCGAGCTCGACATCTGCTTCTTTGTACTTTTTATTTACCCCCAAGGCTGAGACATAGTTAAAATGGGCGATTTTCTCTAAATTTTGGAGGCATTTGGACTCTTTGGATAACTGCCAAGCCCCCCGGCTGAGTTCCTCGGCTCTTTTCAAGTGATCACTTCGAAGACTTTTAGCAGCATCTTGTTCCATTTGGCGATAACCTTTGTAGTCATCACATGTCGCTGAGATTTCTGACTCTATACTATCCCCATTCAATAAAATCTGTTGCCATGCAGAATTTTGTGCGTAGCCGGAGGTTATTAGAAAGAATGAAAGCAAGATAAAAATATGAGCCATTTTACTAATATAATAAATATTTATCATATGTAGATAACTTAGAACAATTATTTTAACTTCAATTGGGGAAAATCTTTATTTTTTAATTAAACCATGAAGGCTCCCGCTAGGTCATTGCCCTATGATTTGATAAAAATAACTCTAGAAGACCATATTAGAAGATTAAATCTGAGGGGCACATTTACAAATTTGCGCCAGCATTAGTGTTTGAATGCATGAAAACAAAAAGAGTTATATAGAAGCTATTAAGGGTCTCCCGCAGATTTCGCAGATATTCGCAGAATGCCTATCCTTTTTATTTTTTTGATTTTCACAAAGCGCATTAAAGGGAATATACTAAGGTGCCACTAAGAAAATATGGGTAGAGATGGTAAAGAAATTTTATCCGGTGCCGTATGTATCGTATA
>CALCSX010000284.1 GCA_937894165.1 uncultured Saprospiraceae bacterium
AGGTGGGCTTAATCTATGTAATGGGTAAAATATACACTCTAATTTGGTTGTCCCAACCTCGAACAGAAGATCTGGAACGGATGATAAGAAACCACGGCAAGATGAATGTAATTTTACTATGTAAGGTTATCTACGGTCCCGGAAGAGAACTGCTGGAGAATGAGGGTGTCAGCTATTTGGAATGGAAAGGGCGGACTTTCTTTGTTGATGCTCCACCTGAGGCCAATGAACTTAATAAAAATAAGGAGAATTATTTCGATCAACAGGTGAACGAATCTAGGATAAACGGAAGGAATGGTTCACCTATATTACTGGCATTGGAAAAGCATCCTGAACTATTGAAATTCCCGGTGAAGGAGCTGGCGAAACGCTTTAGAATAAAAGAAAAGACGATGTATTATTTTCTTAGTCAATTCAAGAAAGCGGGATATTTGGAGAAAGATAAAAATGGAAAATATGTTATCAATATGAAAATGATTGATAAAGATAAATTGATGGGAAATATTGAAGCGAAAGGATGGCATCAGTTGAAAGCAAATTATAATGTACAGTGCGTTTTTCCAAGGTTAAAAAAGTGTAAATCTTGGACGGAGAAGGAATTTAAATGTGTTTTTGTAGATGAGTTAGATTATTGTGAGAATATGTGTGCGCGGATAGAGCATGAGATAACTAAAGGAGTTTTTGTATTCATCTCCCCATACAATAAGGAATTGATACCGGACTTTGATAAAACATTCCGTACAGATTTCAAGGCTTGGTATGCGAAGAGGCAATTTGAGCGTTGGGCTTCTTTGTAGAATAAAATCAGTAAACTAAAGCTAAACTTTGAAAATATTAGAGTATAAGATTCTATAAAAAGCGGTTGTGCCTCAGTTTTTCGAATAACCCAGAGAAGGGAAGAAAATAATTGAGAATTTGGATATTTTTAAAAGGCTGCCGGCGGGAAGCGGGTTGGCCCTGTTGTATTTGGGAGAAATTTCGAAGTTATAAAAGTGGATTTTGTTATTTTATATAGGAATAGTCATTTGGGAAGGTGATAGAGGCGCTAATTTAGGTGGGCGGTAGGTGAGGATGATAAAGGTGGGAGTAATGAAGTGGAAAGTTAGGGTAGTTTTTAGGTGGATGAGGAAAATAAGGGCTTACAAATTCTCGTGGTTCGAGAAAAGATGACGGAAAGTTAAGGGGTCTCGCTAATCATATCCTCAAAACAAGGTAAGATTGGGTAAAAATTCTCGTGGTTCGAGAGGTTTGCTAGTTATAAATCCATTAATTCTCGTGGTTCGAGAGAATAAATTTCATAAAAACACCAATGTGCAAATGTGTCCCAAACTTCAGCCTAGTTTTTTAGTAGAAATTCTCGTGGTTCGAGAAAAACTTAAATCGCTACTTACTACCAGCTACAAAATAAATTTAAAATGATCACAGCAATCACAAATCTTGTATCACACGCACCTAATTTTAGAAGAATTGAAGCATGTGGGGAAGAGTTTCTCGTGGCTCGAGAAAAAAATCAATTCACTCTTTTACGAGCTATAATATTTAGCAACCAAATAAATCAAAAAGTTACTCAGGTACATATAATATTTACTAAAGTAAGCTGTCGGATAATAGTTTCTCGTGGTTCGAGAATTGTAAAAGCCTCTTCATTTACTCTCCCCCCAACTTACAACATTCTAAAACCAAATTCCTACCACTCGAACCTACTTTACCCTATCTCACTCACCAACCCATCTCAATTGGTCCAACAATCGATAAATTAACTTCGATTTTCTCCTCCCGACTAAACATCAAATAATAACCGCCACCCCCAGCTCCACAGATTTTGATCGCCCTGTCAGGATTTGCCAAACTAGTCTGCCAAAGAGTCTTCACATTTTCATGAACCAACCACCCCATATTTTCATACTGAAACTCCGATAGTCTTTTTATTCTTTTAGAAAAATCTCCCCCTCCCTGACCAGTTAAAATCTCTAAAATTTCATTTACTTCCTCCATTAATTCTATTTCAATTAATTTTCTGTAATCCTCCGAATCTGCCACCCTCCTTTTGAATTCAGGTACCAAAGCTGCAGTACTCCGCTTTTCACCGGAATCAATCAAATAAATTTTCCAATCTTCGATATTTAATGCATCTTCCACTACTTTTACTTGCCCCGATTTTACTAAAATAGGTTTGTTGAGGTAAGATACTAGTGGATCTAGCCCCGATGATTCCCCATGAAAAAATGATTCTATCAAGGCCAGTCTCTTTTTCAGATCTGTAATGTTTATTTCGTTAGAGTCTTTTCGATATTGATCATAAACTATTGCGGTTAGCACTCCTGAAGAACCGGCTCCGTAACCCACCGGTGTATTCATCTCGAATCTGTATCCTTCATCCCAGTCTTTTAAAAGCTTTGTTGTATCTATAAAATCAACATTTTTCTTCAAATACTGACCCCAAGCGTAAAATATTTCAGATATTTTTTCATTATTCTCAATAGTTTTTTGCCACACACCTGAAAGATTTTTTACCGGTATAGCCAATGCACTGCCTCCGAAAAGTACGGTATACTCTCCAAAAAGCAGTACCTTTGATTGGTACTTTTTTAAACGATTCCCCATATTTTTCGTTAAAAGAGCTTTATAGATTTTTTACAACAAATGCTTTGACCTTCTTATGTCGATAGAAAACTTAGACTTTATAATTAACAAATATAAAGATTCCTCTCATATAAATGAATTAACTGAAAATTGGTCTAGGGATTCAAAATCCATTGTCCAAATTCAGGGTATGTCCGGTTCAATGAATTCTTTCGTGCTGTCAGCCGCATTTCTTCATAAAGCTCAGCCATTTCTATACGTGGCCAATGACAAAGAAGAAGCTGCTTATTTCGCTAATAACTTAGAAAACATTCTAAGGCAAAAATCGATTTGGTTTTTTCCGGATTCTTTTAAAAAGCCGGCAGTTTTCGAAGAATTGCACAATATAAATGTGCTCCAACGTACTGAAGCCATTAATCAGATGTCAGCAAACTTATCAGGGGGTGAAATTATGGTAACTTATCCTGAGGCATTATATGAAATGGTAGTCTCGCCGGAAGCTATCAAAGAATCAAGGATTCTAATTGGAATCAAAGAAATACTTGATATAGATTTTCTGATTGATGTATTGGTAGAATATGGGTTCGAAAGGGTTGATTTCGTCTATGAGCCTGGTCAATTTTCGATAAGAGGTGGAATAATCGATATCTTTTCTTTCGGAAATGAATGGCCTTACAGAATTGAACTTTTCGATGTCGAAGTAGAGAGTATCAGGACTTTTGACCCTTCCAATCAGCTTTCCATCAGAAAAATTTCCAAAGTAGCCATTGTTCCTAATGTAAACACCAAATTTTCGAGAAGCCAGAAAGCTGCACTTTTCGACATTCTACCATCAAATACAATAGTTTGGCTCAATGATGTTGAAAATCTTCTTTTGCGACTTCAGGTTTGTGAAGAGAAGTCTGAACATTATGCTAAAACTATCGGAAAATATACAGAGGATGAACAGTTATCTGAAATTTTAAATGATAAAGCATTCGTCAAAGGACCTGAAATTATAGACAAATTGTCGAATTTCGAACTAGTCCTTTGTGATAAATTCCCTAAAAATGTAGTTCCCACTCGGACTATAAAGTTTAACACTGCTCCACAACCCAACTTCAACAAGAATTTCAAAATTCTAATTGAAAATCTTCAGGCAAATGCAGGAAATAATATTGAAAACTACCTTTTTACAGATAATGCTAAGCAAGTCGAAAGATTTCATGCCATTTTCGAGGATTTAGGAGCGGATGTAAGTTTTACTCCCGTTCTAAAAAGTTTAAGTGAAGGGTTTATAGATCACGATTTGGGCATTGCATGCTATACGGATCACCAGATTTTTCATAGGTTTTACCGGTACAAAACTCGCCGTAGTTTCTCAAAAGATTTAGCAATCAACATGAAAATGCTTCGGGATTTTCAGGTAGGTGACTTTGTTACACATATTGACCACGGTGTTGGCAAATACTCTGGCTTAGAAAAGCTGGAGGTGAATGGTAAAGTGCAAGAATCTGTCCGATTGATTTATAAGAACAATGATATTTTGTACGTTTCTATCAATTCTTTGCACAAATTATCGAAGCATAGTGGGAAGGAAGGGACAGTTCCGGTCTTGAGTAAATTAGGATCGGATACTTGGAAAGCCCTTAAATCGAAAGCTAAACGCAAAATAAAAGATATTGCTCAAGAGCTTATCAAATTATACGCCATGCGAAAAGCCAGTGAAGGACACGCTTTTCCACCAGATGGATTTTTGCAAAATGAATTAGAAGCCTCCTTTATTTATGAAGATACACCCGACCAATTCAAAGCAACTGTCGATGTCAAAGAGGATATGCAAAGAAGTTATCCCATGGATCGATTGATTTGCGGAGATGTGGGATTCGGAAAAACGGAAGTAGCCATTAGAGCTGCCTTCAAAGCAATAACTGATGGTAAACAAGTGGCTGTTTTGGTGCCAACTACGATTCTAGCCCTTCAACATGGAAGGACTTTTAAGGAAAGATTGTCAGAATTTGCCGTTACAGTAGATTATATTAATAGATTCCGTTCGACAAAAGAAAAAAATGCTATTTATAAAAAGTTGGAAACCGGAGAGGTCGATTTGATTATTGGAACCCACGCCCTGCTCAATAAAAATATAAAATTTAAGGATTTAGGACTATTGATTATCGATGAGGAGCAAAAATTTGGCGTAGCCGCTAAGGAAAAACTCAGAAGTATCAAAGTAAATGTCGATACCTTGACTCTAACTGCTACTCCAATTCCACGGACCTTACAGTTTTCTCTTATGGCTGCCCGCGATATGTCAATTATTAAGACACCGCCACCGAATAGATACCCGATTACTACCGAAGTCAGAGCATTCAATGAAGTTTTGGTGCAGGAGGCCATCCAATATGAAATTGATAGAGGCGGACAGGTATTTTTTGTTCATAATAGGGTCAAAACTTTGCAGGATATAGGTGTAATGGTCAGGAAATTGTGTCCGGATGCTCGGGTTGCTGTAGCGCATGGGCAAATGGATTCCAATACTTTGGAGGAGACTCTGGTAGGATTCATAAATGGCAATTTTGATGTCTTAGTTTCTACAAATATTATTGAAACCGGTCTCGATATTCCCAATGCCAATACAATTATAATTCACAATGCTCATCACTACGGTTTAAGCGATTTGCATCAGTTGCGAGGCAGGGTAGGAAGGTCCAATCGAAAGGCTTATTGCTACTTGTTCAGCCCGCCGATGTCAACACTTACCGAAGAGGCAAGGAAACGACTGAGGACTTTGGAGGAATTTTCTGAGCTGGGCAGCGGTTTCGAGATTGCAATGCGTGATTTGGATATTCGAGGCGCGGGGAACCTTTTGGGCGGTGAACAGAGTGGATTTATCTTCGATATAGGATATGATACCTATCAAAAAGTGCTGGAAGAAGCTATTATTGAATTGAAGGAGAATGAATTCAAAGATTTATTTGCTCATGAGAAAAGGGATCATACCGACTATGTTCGAGATGTTCAGATAGATACGGATTCGGAGATGTTGATTCCGGACAATTATATCTCTTCCATTCAAGAGAGATTGCATATGTATACTAAATTAGATAATGCGGCGACGGAAGAAGAGTTGGATGGTTTTAGAGTGGAGCTGTCGGACAGATTTGGAGTTATTCCAGCCCAGGTTCATGAGCTTTTTCAGGGAATGAAACTCAGATGGACAGCGAAAAGTATGGGCATTGAGAGAATTGTCTTTAAAAATGGTCTGGCTAAATTTTATTTCCTTGGCAACCCGCAATCCGGGTATTATGAGAGCAAATATTTTCAAAATATCATGAAATATATTAGTGTAAAAGGGAAAGAATTGGGATTGGAAATTAAGGCGACCGGTAGTTTTTTAATCCTGACTATGAAGGCTTCTAAAACCTTAGCACAAGTATATGAACGATTAGAAAAGGTCAATGCAGAGGTTTTGGAAGGAGGAGAATAAATTTGTTAGTGATATACTGGAATTTCCTACTTTTTGATAAATTCAATCCACAATGTTGATATCAAACTGATTATAATAGCCCATAAAAAATCCGAGGGACTTAAAGGAACAGTCATAAATAAGGTATTCATGAAAGGCAGAAAATTTATTAATAAAAGTATAATCAACGAAATTCCAATAATTATTGGAATCAATGGATTCTTTATTTTGAGGGTTTGAAAAATGTTTTCAGTAAAGGATCGATTTGCTAAAGTGAGGAAAATATTGGAAAAAATAAGTGTCGTGAATACATAGGTCCTGATATATTCATCTCCTCCACCTTTCCATACCGCCAAATAGCCGGCTAAAATACAGCCCGCCGTTATTACCAAACCTTGTATTACGGTAATTCTTGTCTCATCCCCACGTAATAAGTTCTTGTTTTTAGACTCCGACGGTTTTAGGAGACTTTTCTCTTTCAAAGGTTCATTTTCATAAATGATAGAGCAGGTTGGACCCATTATTAATTCAAGAAAAATGACATGAATAGGCGTAAATAACATTTCCGGAAGCCAAATGAGAAAAATAGGAGAGGTGACTAGTAAGATTATTGGAATGTGTATCGAAATAATGTATCTAAAAGCTTTTTTTAGGTTTTCGTTGATCCTTCGCCCCAGAAAAATTGCATCTACCATTTTTGCGATTCTATCATTTGAAAGGATTAGCCCGGCTGCTTCCTTCGCCACTTCTGTACCTCGCTTGCCCATAGAAATTCCAATATGGGCAGCTTTAAGAGCGGGCGCATCATTAACACCATCTCCTGTCATAGCAACAATTTCTCCTCGGCTTTTTAGCGCTTCAATTATACTAAGTTTCTGCTTTGGCGAAATTCGTGCAAAAATATGACAGTCATCTACAGCCTCCCGCAGCTCTCCTTCACTCATTGCTTCTATTTGAGCTCCGGTAATAATTTTTGCTGTTTTTATACCCGTACTTTTGGCGATAGCCTCCGCCGTTTCAGGATAATCACCCGTTATCATCACCACCCTAAGACCTGCCTGAAAAAATCGTTCAACCACTCGAGCTACCTCTTCATCCGGTGGATCGTAAAAGGTAATTAAACCCAAAAATTCAAAATCTATATCTTCTTGTCGCTCAGGTAAATCTCCATCCACGCTTCCCTTCGCTACACCTAATACGCGAAAACCTCTCCGTGCATAATCCTGTCCTATTTGTAAAATATCCTCCCTATTCTCCTGACTCAATCCACACAAACGCACCACTCCCTCCAACGCCCCTTTACACGCTATGATTCGCTCGTCATCTATTCCTCCAAAAATATGCGTCATCACCGGTGGCTTTCCCGCCAATGGAAACTCCTTTACCATCGAAAATTGTGACCTTCGATCAATCTCTACAAACTTGCCAAAATTCTCATGAATTGATTTCTCCATTGGGTCGAAAGGCTGCACCTCACTCGCCCACATGGCATATTCCAAAACTTCGTTTCCCTCTCCCGCTTCCTCAAAATTCACCTCACGCCTTAGTTTGAAATCATAAGTATGCGTCACCTTCATTAAATTCCGTGTCAAAGTGCCCGTTTTGTCTACACAAATCACAGTCGCTGAGCCAAGAGTCTCCACAGTAGCCGGACTTTTGGCAATCACACCAATCTTCAGAAGCCGATATGCTCCCAATGCCATGAAAGTCGATAAGGCAACAGGCAATTCCTCCGGCAATACAGACATGGCCATCGCCAAGCCATGCAATAATCCGGTTAATAAACTCCCGCTCGCCCAAGTATGATATCCCCACACAAATACGAAAGCTATGCTGCCAAATAACACCATCCCTTTTACAAATCTGTTCACTTTCATTTGCAATGGGGAGGTCGTGTGTCCTGCATCTTTCACCAATTTTCCGATGCCTGAAAGGGTGGTGTTTTTCCCTACCGCTGTCACCTCAGCATAGCAATACCCTCCTACAACGAGGGTTCCCTGAATGATCTTATCCCCAATTTGCTTCGCGATAGAAACTGATTCGCCCGTGATTATCGCTTCGTTAACAGAGAAATCATTCGATGATAGGACTTCAGCATCAGCCGGAATTATAGTACCTTCTTCGCAAATTACAACATCTCCTTTGACAATCTCCCCTGAGGGTATTTCGAGAATCTCATCCGCCCTCAGCACCTTCGCCTTCTTTGAAGTGATCTTATTCATAGCATTAACTGCTCTGCGACTTCTGAAACTCTGGAAAATTGCTATTCCTGCCACAAAAATCAAAGCGGCTAACATAGTCAGCGCCTCCGTCAACTCTCCAAGAATAAAATAAATGATGCTTGCCACAACTAAGAGAATGAACATAGGCTCAGTCACCGCCGAAAGAATTACTTTTAATAGTACATTCTCCTTCTCAATAGCAATATTCGAACCGTGCAGCGCTCTTTGACTCAAAACTTCATCGGAAGTTAAACCCCTAATATTTTGCGTTTTCTCTAATCTCATCGGTAATTTTGGCTTATAATACCACAAAAAATATTTGGTATAATTTTACACAAATTCACTCTTCTCAAATATAGCTGTATTCCATCTCAAATAGAATTTTTTAATCTGAAAATATTAAGGATTAGTGACTTTTAAATTATTTCATTTGTATTTGTGATTTCCAACAACCATGCTGGCGCAAGTTTGCAAATGTGCCTCCAAGACTAACTCACTGTTTAGTTATTTTATTGGCATCCCCCTTCGGGTCGCTATGTTCCGTAGCTCGCTATTCGCTCGGCCCTCGCCTTGCAGGACGAGGTCTTCCTCCCTGCGGTCGTCACTACTTCACAGCGCTGATGCAGTGTGTGGAGATGCATTTTTAATTTTATAGATTAGATTATGTACATAAAATATGTCATTTATTTCGCTCAAAAAGTAAAACAAACATGACATTATGGAAAAAATACATTACATTTGTAATGAACTTATAAAACAATAATTATGAAAACAAATTATTTATTCCCCCATCAATTTAAGAAATTAGGGTGGAGCCTGTTCATCCCGGGGTTTGTTATAGGGATCCTGTTCCTCGTATTTTCTAATGAATTAGACATCTTTAATATCAAAGTTTTTGCCTTAGTCACCCAACCTTTCCTTGGCAAATGGGAGTTTTTGACTATGGTGGAAAACAATATTTTGGATGAAATAATTGGAGTTTTGGTGATTGTTGGAGCTCTTCTGATAACTTTTTCTAAAGAGAAATCAGAAGATGAGTATATTTCAAAAATTCGATTAGAATCTTTGGTATGGGCAAGCTATGTCAATTACCTTATTTTGATCCTGGCCATACTTTTTGTGTACGAAATGGCATTTTTTTCAGTCTTGGTCTACAATATGTTTACTGTTCTTCTCATTTTTACTCTTCGATTCAATTGGGCTTTGTATAAATTCAAAAAAATGGTCGGCGATGAAGAATAGTATAAAGGTGGAGAGAGCTAAGAAAAATATTACTCAGGCTCAATTGGCAGAAATGGTGCAAGTCAGTCGTCAGACCATCAATGCTATCGAGCTTGGCAAATATAATCTTTCGACGATTCTGGCCTTGAAAATAGCCCGCGTCTTCGAAGAGTCTGTAGATAATATATTTCAGTTAGAAGAGAAGGATTGGGAATGATGATATGATTTACAGATGATATGATATGATTTGAAGATGATATGATGATATGATGATAATTGATGAGGCGAAAGATTTTTCGCCCATCCCTTTTGAGGGTATCAATAGAACAATACAATCCGGTTTTGTCACGATTTTCGCTTCTTTTAGGCAAAAATCCTGCCAAAACCTGGTGATTTTGGGTGTTGTCCCGTGGTTGCACCCGGGGTTATTGACATTTTACCCCATTCGGGGTAAGTTCGTGTTTAAATTAAAACTCAGTTTCAGTAAATTGTATTTAATTGATGGAGTTTCATTTTGATGATTAAATTCATCATACAATACTCCTGTTTAATTTAACTCCTTAATAAAGTCACCTATCATAACGCCAAGTAGAGTTAGAAAGACTTCAACTCAAGGTAATTAGAAAAAACTCTCGAACTCAGTTGGGGGAGTTCAACACATTCTTATAAGTTAATACGTATTTTTGAGAGGAAAAATCCATTAGCACTGAAAGGTAGGGTGTCCGATCTTTTGTACCAAGAAATCCAATATATTTAATAATGTATGTATAATTAATAGATCATATGTATATTTATAGTAAAAATTAAGTAATTGGAACTATGAAAAAAGAGACCTCACCTGAAAAAGAAATTGCTCGATTGCAGAAAGCGCTAAAGAAGGTGAATAAGGAAAAAGAGCAGCTAGCCAAAAAAATAGAGAAGTCAAAGATGAAAGAAGATCAACTTAGAAAAGAATTAAAAAGAACGGAAAAACCTTAGCCCTGAAAGGGCGAAATATCTTAGGAATGGGTGCAGCCCATTCATAAGATCAGTGTCTATCCCAGCCCTGAAAGGGCGTAATAATAATATTTTGAATTCCTAAGACAAATCCCAAGAATTCATAGGGATTTCAATTAAAAATCTTTAGAATAAAACGATTTACTCCTCAAGCTTCAAAGTCCCATAACTATTATTATAGACTTTCCCTTTTTTTGGATGGGTGAATTTAATTCCCGACCAGACCTCATTGATGCTTAAGCAAGTGCTCTCCACCAAGCCAAAATCGTATCCAAGTTTAATAACTACCTTAAGGTTAAGATCAGTATTCAACTTCCCGCCCTTTGGCCATGAAACCCAAAGCATCCCACTAGACTTGAGGTGTTTTTTAAGCTCGAGGAAGTGCTCAGAAAAATCTGCTTGAGTCTTAACAAATAAATGAATATAATCAAATTCACCCTTTAATTCTGTAGCAACTTCCAAGGTGGGTAGCGACATATTTTTGATGGCATCCTGATCAGGGGAAGAGAAATAGGTACTCATATTTTCTTTAATTCCCATTTTTTGAGCAACAGTTCTAATCATTTTTCGGGCTTTTAATTTTCGGACTTTGGTCTAACAAGTTCACTTAGCTTTTTCGGCGCCACTTCACAATAAGCGGTCGTTAATGCATCCTCAAAAAGGTCTTTATGAACCCTGCCTAATTCGATAAATGTCCACCCCTGCCGTCCCCATTTATTATCCACCGGATAAATTATTGTCCGGTCAGAAGCAGCAAATACATCCTGATCAATTTCTGAAAGTTTGATACAGAGTCTATTTTTCTTGCTATCAAAAGTAGCAAAAATCTTCTTCTTTACACGATAAGAGGTCTTTTCGAAATGGGGTTCTTCTGTAGCTTCCGGAAAGGAAAGTGCCAATTGTCGAAGGGAATCGAATGATATCATTTAACTATTATTTATTGCAGCTAAATTACGAAAATATAGAATAGATAAAGTTATTTATAGAATAATTGTCTTGACTTTACACTCCCCTGCATCAGGGATAGGAATGATGACGACGAAGGAGGCAGTGCGTGAGCACCGTAGCGAAGCGTAGTCATGGATAGCCCGGCACTGCCCGACCCTCGAAAATGATTTCGATGATAAAATTTATGAGAGGGCAGTGGATGCCATGATAGTCCAGGCCTTAACTTTTATTCAAGATATTTAGGAAAACGATGTATTGAGGTTACGATTACCCTGCCCTCAATATCTTCTCCATTTTTTTTCCTTGTGCCAGTTCGTCCACCAATTTATCCAAATATCGAACCTGCTGCGTCAAAGGATTATCAATTTCCTCAATGCGGTAGCCGCAGATGAGACCTTTTATTTGGGAGGAATTGGGGTGCAGATTCGCTTTTTGAAAAAATGTTTCGAAGGTCGCTTTCTCTTCTATTAACTGCATGATTTCGTTGTCATCGAAGCCGGTGAGCCACCTAATCACCTGATGCAATTCCTCCTTAGAGCGACCTTTTTTCTCCACTTTCGTCACATAATGGGGGTAAACGGAGGAAAAAGTCATTTTTGCCATTCGTTCGTTGTGTTCAGGGGTAATCTTCATAAATTATTTTATTAGAGTCTTAAAAAATTGTACCTTTTCTGCTATTTAGGGGTAAATGATGTCATAAGTCATTATCTGCAAGCCATTATCATAATCTTGGGTGTCAAGTAATCTTAATTTGTATTTCGCTGTAGAGCCAGCGAATAATCTGATGCCTTTTCCTAAAAGAAGTGGATTGACTTTTAGTTTTAGCGTGTCAATTTTTTTGTATTCCAAGAGCCAAGCGGCAAATTGCCCTCCACCGCAAAGATAAATTGCTGTTCCCTCCTCCTTTTGAATGGTTTCTATCTCTCGAATGTCCATTTTCTTCACCTGGACGTCGTGATGTGGGTTGTCAAAGTGAAGCTTGTTTGAGAAAATATAATGTTTCATATTGGCATAGGCGGGCTGTCCGGGAGAGATACCGTAATTATATCCAAATTCATAGGTTTTTCGACCCATAATTACTGTGTCGAAACCCTTTAAATCTGCAAGATACTTATCAACACCATCTCCATTGTAGGTAAAATCACTTACATCATCATTTTCGCCGGCAATAAATCCATCGAGCGAACAGGCTACATAATATACTATTTTTCGCATTTCAATATTTTGTTAATAAAGTATCGAATTTGATCTAAAACATTGTTTTTAGAGGGTTTGATTCCTAAAACTCCATTTTTCTTGCTGTCAAAATGGTATGAACTTCGAAAGATGACTCGGTTTTATAAGGAACCTTAAATATTTTCAATATCTCAAATTGATATTCCTCTAACCTTCTAACAAGGAAGTCGAGATCGTGCAGGTTGAAAAAAACCTTATCACCAGTGCTGCCACCACGATAATGAGAGTCCTCCGGATTGCCTTCCATGAAGCTGATGTAGATCAGACTATTGCTATATAGTAGTGCATGGGCATCGGCAATTAATTTGACACTTTCCTCGGGCGTTAAGAAGGGGAGGCAGAAGCCCACTATCATCCCATCGTATTTTTCATTGAGTTTACTGATATCCCGGCTGTCCATAATGGCAAATCGAGCGCCGGGATTGTTCTTTTGGGCGGCGGCAATCATATTAGGAGCAATATCGATACCTAGGATGTCGAAATCCGGTCGTTTTGAGAGTAGATATCGGGTGATATTGCCGGGGCCACAGCCTATTTCCAGGAGTTTGGCATTTTCAACTGGAATATTGTTGCAGACGAATTCATAGGTTTCATCATAGAGGTCGAGATCCATAAATTTTTCTTCATAGATTCCGGCAAGTTTATTCCAGGTGTCGAGGGTTTCCTTGTTTCTGTCTTTATTCATAAGATACTGAGAATTTTTAAACTAAATGTAAGAAGAACCTAAAATAATTAATTGATTGTAAATATTGTATTCAAAAATAGGTTAAAATCTGCACATTGAAGAGGGTTTACGGACTCTTTTAATGGGCTATGTTTATAATTGCTAGAAAATTTTCGATTAAAATATTTTAATAGTATTAATTCAGTTCAACTCCCTACGGTTTGGTCAACTCTTGTTTTTTAACCCCGAGTTGCTTCCTTAATAGGCAATACCCGGGGTTATTAAAATTAAACTCCTAAGGAGTTTTGGATTTCTCTAAGTCAATCCAGTAATTTATCTAAACTTGATCTGAGAATAATTTATTTTACTATTTGATTTAAGAAATCATAGTTTACAAGTACATTAAGATATTATTTTATTGCAATCGAAAGGTAAATTATCAAAAAGGCTTTCTTCGCTTTCACAGACCTCTATTTTTTTATTTTCAATTAAGAATAGCTCTTTTAATGCTCTTGTAATGGCAACATACTTGAGATTTAGTTCTTGGGTGCGTTCCCAATCTTTTTGATTCAACCGAGTGAAGGGCAATTCATCATAATTGAGAATAAATACCCGATCATTTTCCAAGCCTTTCGCCCGATGAATGGTGGATAATTTTATGGCATTGGAAGTCGCTGAGATGTAGTCCTTGATAATTTTTACTATTTGGTTGATCGTGTCGCAGTCCTCCTTCCAAAGTTCATATTTTTTGTGAAGGAATTCTAATTTTTGCTCGAGGTATTTATTTTCATTGATGATATAGAGCTTCCTTTCTGCACTATCTTTAATCTTTTTAGCATTTTTTTGAATAATATAGTCCCACCTTCTCGCCACTTCTTTTCGTAGTGTTAGAAATCCTTTAGGAAGCTTGGATATAGAGGCATTTAATTCTTCTTGTTTAAAAATACTCCTGATCTCATTGATAATATCCTTGACTTCATCTCTGTGAATATGAACTCGAATGTTTTTGTCAATAAAACTAAAAACCAGGAGTACTATAGGCGCTCTTAGTCTAGAAATTATCAGATCGCCTGCCTTGGCTAGGTTGACCACTTCCTCAGAAAAACAATGATGTATAAGCCCTTGTTCTTCTTTATTGCCGATGATATCTTCTCTTATTTCCTTTGCTAATTGTACTACTTGCTGCGGACATCTAAAACAGGTCGTGAGGGAAAGTTGTCGGGCTTGGGTGTAATTTTTGACTCTATTAAATGAGTTGATGTCCGCACCGGTAAAGCCGTAAATAGACTGACTCGGATCACCTACGGCTAGAATTCTTCCGTCTTTCTTCCCATATTTGGCGACAACAGCAAACTGAGATTTTGACAGATCCTGGCATTCATCTATGAATAAAAATTCAAATTTTTTGGCAGGTTGCAAGTTCCAAATGTAAGGCAGGTAAAGCATATCCGTAAAATCGATAATCATAGAACGCTTTGATAGTTCATTTCCTGCTTCTAAAAGAATTTTATGACATTCAAAATAGCATTTTAGTTCCTCTTTGAAGTGGTCTTGTTTGACTTCAATAGAAGTAAATATTCCAAAATGTTTAATGAGTTCCTCAAAAGCTATAAAATTCTCTATTGACAGCGTTGATCTGTATTTTTGATTTATTTCCAGGAGTTTTGCGTCAATGAGAAAGGAAAGATTGTCATTGGCGATTTTTCGTCGATCTACAAATTGATTCTGACGAAAGCCGTTGATCCTATGTATTTTTTCGTAGTTGGGTCTTAATTTTTTGAGAACATCATCACTTTTCAATAGGACAGCATATTTATTTTCTTCCAATGTGATGGGTAATCCTGTATCATTATTATCTAAAAGTATTTGACGGCCGAGGGCGTGGATAGTTTTCACATTTACATCATTGAGTCCTAATTTGTGAAATTTATGTGCTATTTCAGAGGCGATGCTGGAATTGAATGCGCAGAAAAGAATGGTACTTCTGTCTTTGACAAGTTTAGCACATTCCATTATGGTTGTAGTTTTTCCGGCGCCTGCAACTGCATCGATGATGGCGTGACCGCTTTCATTTTCAACGAACTGGAATATGGTATTTTGTTCTTCTGTAAAAATCATAGGTGGTTTTTTTCCTTATTTCGACATGTATAATTTAGAATTAATGTTATATACTTTCGATTTTGTTCCTGAAATTCTGAAATAATAATCTATATAGTCCTTTGATAAGTTATTCGATATCTACGGCATCGTTAAATCTGTTTATTGATTTTCTACCCATATTAAGTGCCTAGCGGCACTATTTCTCCCATTTTAAAAAACTGATTTGATCTTTTCACCAATTTTGTAATATTATCATTTTTGTCTTCGGTAAAACGCTTTCAAAATTTTTTATTTTCCGAACTCAGGAAGACTCCTAATTCGAATGCCGGCTTAAGTTTAGAATTGTGCCTACATACAGGCATTTTAATTAATCTTTTGTAAATCTGTTTTCAATTGATTTTTATCAAAACATAGGGTAATGGCCAAGTGAGAGAATTACTGCCTTAAATAGATAGAGAAACTTTTTTTGATTACCTGAAAAATTAAGAAATAATTAACACAAACATTTGGAAAAGAGTAAACAATTATGATAGTAATACTATTATATATGCGATCAAAATAACTATTATGCAAGAATCACTCTCAAATATTTTGATAAAGGTGAATGAAAGTCTTTATTTAAAAGATCCGGAGACCAGCCCACTTGGCAAGAAAATAATTTCTGAAGGAATTAACCTGATGGATGAATTGGGTTTTGATGCTTTTAATTTCAAAAAGTTGGCAGAGAAAGCCGGGACCACAGAGGCATCGGTGTACAGATATTTTGAAAATAAACATAAGTTATTATTGTATGTGACGGCTTGGTATTGGAGTTGGTTGAATTACAAAGTATTTTTTAATACAATCAATGTAGAATCTCCCCGGGAGAGGCTCACAAGAGCATTGGACATACTAACGACCGGCGTATTGAGAGACAATAACTTTTCCCATGTCGATGAGGTGAAGTTGCATAAAATCATCATTTCAGAATCTTCCAAAGCATATTTGGTGAAGGAAGTGGATAACATCAACAGCGAGGGAGCTTATTGGATTTACAAAGAATTGGTGGCGCGTGTCAGTGACATAATTTTAGAGATCAATGCCGATTATAAATACCCCCATATGCTTATTTCGACAGTTATCGAAGGGTCTCATTCACAGCGGTATTTCGCTGAACATTTGCCCAGGTTGACGGATGTGATACAGGGAGAGGATGCCATCAGTAATTTTTATAATGAAATAGTATTCAAAGCAATAGAAAAGTAAAATATGACTACGAAATCAGGAACTTTTACGCCCTTGCAACGCTTCTTCAGACTTCTGAGTCTTGATGCTAAGGATGTTACAAATATTTATACCTATGCAATTTTCATGGGCTTGCTCAGTTTGAGTTTGCCACTAGGAATCCAAGCAATCATCAATCTGATCATGGGAGGCAGGATAAGTACTTCGTGGATACTTTTGGTGGTTTTGGTGGTGCTGAGTGTGGCGGTGAGTGGTGTGTTGCAAATTTACCAATTTCGACTGGTTGAAAACCTACAACAGAAATTTTATGCACGAGCTACTTTCGAATTTGCTTATCGAATTCCGAGAATGAAAACTGAAGCGCTCAACGACGAGCACGCCCCTGAACTTGTCAATCGTTATTTTGATATTATGGGCGTTCAGAAGGGCCTCCCTAAAATTTTGATATCTTTTTCCGCGGCTGCATTGCAAATAATTTTTGGATTGATATTACTATCCTTTTATCATCCATTTTTTATAGCATTTGGCTTGCTGCTCGCAATAATTGTGTATTTAATATTCAGACTAACAGCGAAGGCGGGATTGAGAACCAGTCTTAATGAGTCAAAGCACAAATATAACACGGCTCATTGGTTAGAAGAATTAGCTCGGACGAATACTTCATTTAAAATGTCAGGAAAATCGTTATTACCTCTTCAAAAGGCTGACATTCATGTTAATAAATATCTAGAGTCAAGAGATAAGCATTTTAGGATATTAATGCGTCAATATTTTATGTTAATAGGCTTTAAAGTCATTGTTGTGGCAGGACTTTTAGCCATTGGAGGCATATTGGTAATGGATCAGGTCATGAATATTGGTCAGTTTGTCGCGGCAGAAATAATAATTTTATTGATAGTAAGTTCAGTCGAGAAGTTTAATGAAAATTTGGAGATAATCTATGACACGCTCACTTCATTGGAGAAAGTTGGGGAGGTAGTTGATACTGAAATTGAGGATCACAAAGGCTTGGAATTTGAAGATTGGCAAGGAGGAATGCAAGTAGAGCTGCAACATTTCAATTTTAAGTACCCGGATGCTGAGGATTTGGTATTAAAAGATATCAGCCTTAAACTTGAGCCCGGGGAAAAGGTCGTCATCAATGGAGAAAATTCCTCTGGTAAGAGTTCTCTAATGCATGTTTTGTCGGGAATATATGAATTGGAAAAGGGAGGCCTTACTTACAACGGTTTGCCATTCAGGAATTTGGATCAGGAAGATTTAAGAGATAAGGTGGGAGCCTGCTTGAGCGAGGAACTTTTATTTGAAGGTAGCATCATCGAAAATATTTCTATGGGACGGAAGGACGTTGGATTCGAGGAGGTAAAGAAGGCAGTCAAAAGTGTGAATCTGGTAGAATTTATAAAATCTCTTCCTGAGGGTTATCATACAGTAATTAATCCACTTGGGAAGAAAATTTCAAGTAGTGTCCGTAAGAAATTACTTATAGCAAGAAGTATAGTTCATAAGCCATCTTTGCTTTTGATGGAAACTCCGGTTGAAGAATTCGATAAGGAAAGTCAAGAGTTTATAATTAATTTTTTAACGTCTGATGAGCATGATTGGACTTTAATTGCGACCAGTTACAATGAGTATTTTGCTCAAAAAGCGGATAAATTGGTCATACTGGAGGAGGGTACCGTCAAAGCTATTGGTACCTATGAAGCAGTTAAACATTTAGCAACATTTTACTAGAATTTAATTATGTTAAATATTACACCAAAAAGTATTAGAGAGAAAATTGATCTCACGCAATTTCAATCATTTATTCGATTGGATTCACAGCGGAGTAGTTATGTTTTTAAGCGATTACTAACAGTTTTTTTTGTTGTGGCATTCTTTATGCTGTTTTTGCCATGGACTCAAAACATTGTTGGAAGAGGTCTAGTGACCACAATCAGACCCGACCAGCGACCTCAAACTATTCATTCTGTTTTGGGGGGAAGAATTGAGAAGTGGTATGTTCAGGAAGGGGATTTTGTCAATAAAGGGGATACGATATTGTTTATTTCAGAGATTGTGGACGAGTATTTTGATCCTGAACTTTTGTCTCGAACTCAATCTCAAATTTCCGCTAAAGAAATGTCTGTTTCATCTTATGAAGAGAAAATTAAAGCATTGGAAATTCAAATTAACGCTCTTATTGAAACCAGTCGTTTGAAATTGCAGCAAGCGGAGAATAAATATGAGCAAGCTCAGTTGAAAGTGGTCAGTGATAGTATGGATTTGGCGGCTGCTAAAGCAAATTTTGACATTACGCAAGCGCAGTTTGATCGAACAATCGAACTTCAAAAGGAGGGATTGAAGTCACTAACAGATTTAGAAAATAGGAACAATACTAATCAAAGAGCACAAGCCCAATATATTTCAGCTCAAAATCGGCTTTTGACAAGTAAAAATGAGTTAATCAATGCCAAAATTGAGTTGACTTCGGTTCAAGCGCAATACAGAAATGATATTGCTAAAGCTGAATCGGAGAAATATACGGCACTTTCAGGAATGTACGATGCAGAGGCGATGGTTACGAAGATGCAAAATCAACTATCGAATTATTCAGTCAGGTTAGGATTGTATTATATCACAGCGCCCCAAACCGGGTACATTACTCGATTGATTCAAGTTGGAATTGGAGAGACAATTAGGGAGGGAGAACAGTTGGTGAGTATTATGCCTGCTGATTATGATTTGGCAGTGGAAATGTACATACGTCCCATCGATTTTCCATTGATAGAAATGGGTCAGAAAGTGAGAATACAGTTTGATGGATGGCCTGCGATAGTTTTTTCGGGATGGCCCAATACTTCTGTAGGTACATATGGTGGGAGAGTTTTTGCGATTGACAATTTTATAAGTCCCAATGGATACTACAGACTGCTTGTTTCGCCGGATCCCGATGAAGTTGAATGGCCGGAAGCATTGCGGGTCGGTGCGGGGACGTACAATATATTATTGTTGAAGGATGTACCGATATGGTATGAACTGTGGCGAAAAATCAATGGTTTTCCGCCTGATTATTACAAAAGCAAGAGTGTGGAAAATGTCTCCGATAATAGGCAAACAAAATAGTAACAAGCTGCAAAATTTAAGTTGAAATGATTTATACAAGGTTAATCATCTTATTAACGATAAAATTTTCATTTGCGATGGCACTAAAAAGTCAAAGTGATGGAAATGTTATTTTGACTTTAGATGAATTTTTGGAAATTGTTAGAGAACATCATCCTGTAGCGCGGCAGGCAGCTATTGAAATTGAGTATGGTGAGGCTTTCCATTTGTCAGCGAAAGGGGCATTTGATCCATTGATTTATGGCGATTATTCTCAGAAGACTTTTAATGGCACAGGATATTACAATATTAATAATACGACTTTAAAAATTCCAACTTGGGTAGGAGTGGATTTTTATGCCGGGTATGAGCAGACAGGTGGCGTTTATTTGAATCCTGAATTGACTACCCCGGCAGCGGGATTAGTTTTTGCGGGGGTATCGGTTCCAATTTCACAAGGTTTGATAATCGATAAGAGGCGGGCGGAATTGAAGAAAGCACAATTGTATAGAGATATTACAGAAACGGAGCGCAAACTCATCCTGAACGATCTTTTTTTGGAGGCGGGTATGGCTTATTGGGACTGGTTTGAAGCATATAATGTCTTGCGGGTGAATGAGGAGGGTGTAGAGCTTGCGCGAGAGAGGTTGGAATTTGTGATCAGAAGTGCGGAGCTGGGGGACGTAGCAACGATTGATACTTTGGAGGCTAGTATTCAATTGCAGAATAGAGAGATCGAGGTGCAAGATGCAAGGATTAATTTTATTAAGAATACTTTCTTTCTTAATAATTATTTGTGGAAGGATGGGATAATTCCATTAGAATTAGGGGAGAATATAGTGCCGGTTCAAGTAGAGTCAGTGGAGGAGAGCTTTATAGCACTTCCGGGTGATTCTGAAATTGAAGTTCTGGCGGAAAGGCATCCTGCAATTGTACAATCTAATCTGAGAATAGATCAAATGGAGGTGGAGAGGCGATGGAGGAGAGAGCAATTGAAACCTGTTGTCAATATAAAATACAATTTTCTGACGGAACCAATTAATGATAATCCATTTGCAGGATTGAATGTCAATAATTACAGGGCGGGATTGGAATTTGCGATGCCACTTTTTCTGCGAAGGGAGCGAGGGAATGTGCGTTTGATTAATTTGGAATTGGAGAGCAGTTATTTGGATTTACAGCGCAATGTACTTTCTATTAAAAACAATTCAAATGCAGCATTAAATGAATTCAGAATAACAGAGAATCAGGTAGGACAATACACCAAGATGGTGGCTGATTCGGAAGGGCTGTTGAAGGCTGAGCGGAGGAAATTTGAGATGGGGGAGAGTTCTATTTTTTTGGTTAATACGAGGGAAACTGCCTTTTTAAATGCTAAGATTAAAGAGGTAAATATTGTAGCAAAGAGTAATATTCTGGAAATGGTATTTAGGCATTCTTTGGTATTGTTGGTGGAGGAATAGCACTTGTAAAGTCTCTGCAAGAAAAGCCCAATTACTGCGTTACTTAAACCTGAGTTCGATCAGAAATTGCATCCAGACCGCAATTTTTGAGTTTATGTTTTTTTGAAGGTATTTTTAAATTGACAGCGATTTATTACCAATTTAAAATTTTGATGTTGGTCTCCTTGCTCTGCCTAAAATTTGCCTATACTTCGTTGTTTTCATTTGCTTTAGCTCGCTAAAGCTTCATAAAAACGCCTCGTCTAACCAAATTTTAGTCGAGTCTGGATTAGAATTTTACTCCCGAATTCAGGTTTGTATTTGAATCAGTCATTTATTACTTATAAACTCCTGGGATTCCGATACCAATTAAATATGGAATGTCACTATGGATTAAATTGAGATTTGATTCATGGCGAGGCGCAAAACGCAAACATAGTCTAGGCTATGGTGAGTATTGGCAACAAAGCCATGGAGCAAATCTCTTTTAAGATGGGTGATGATTTCATTTTTAATTGGTATGAGATACTTCGAAAGCCTTGTCCTTTACTTATCAGAGACATTATTTTATGAAGTTTTCTTGCAAGGACTAATACGCCAAATAATTTTAACTACCTGCGAAAGGAGATCCAAAGATTCCCACGGCTAGCTCGGCCCAGGTTATGAAAAATATGACTAATACGCTTGCACAGAGGATAGCTCTGGCTCTCATATTTTTTACCTTTCTTAATGTAAATTCTACAAGTAGACCGGTAATGGTGAGTAGGATTCCCATAATTATAAAATCAGATGCTGTCCAATCTACTTCATCAGTAAAATTCATAGCAATCAAGGGGATAGAAAGCAGGACAATGATGGACGATAGAATTACAAATAATCTTATGTTTTTCATTTTGGAATTTAATTATTGATCATGATTTAATTTGAAAGAACTTTGAAATACAAAGTTAATAATAAACGTGTGATGTGCAAATAAATTTTAAGGATTCGCTGATAAATATTTTTTATAATGGGGTAAACAGGTGCAAAGGTTGATGTGTTCGACCGCCTCCGGGGTCGGGGATTGTTGTTGTAATAATTCTAACATAGTTTGACCTCATCCGAGGTCATTAGTTTTTAATAGAAAATAAGTATACAGGTGAAACGAGTTTTGAGTTGTAAGTGTGTTCAAACCCTACGGAGTTGGTGGTATACATTTTGTTAGACCCCGTTTGCAGCCTAGGCGGCTTTACTCGGGGTTATTGACATTTTACACCTACTGAGTTGGTCTATTTTATTTTCAAAAAAACCGACTTTATTTTTTAAAAAGAGGAAATTATATGTCACATTTATGAGTCTCGAAGGCAGGAACCTGTGTGAGCTGCCCGGAGGACTTGGTCGCTGATGATCGAGGAGATGAGTGCAGGGCTGAAGCGACGGAACTCCGTAGGGGAGCGACCCTGCTCTTCCTATGGAATATAGCTTTAAACCAAAAAAATGAATATGGAAGGGCAGGGGCACACCTTAAAAAAAAGAGCATAGATCTTTATGATAATCTATGCTCTTTCAAATCTGTAATTAAAATAATAGTTTTTATACGATCATTCTGATAGGATTCTCCAAGATAGCTTTGAAAGTCTGCAAGAATTTAGCTCCTGTCGCGCCATCAACTACTCTGTGATCGCATGACATGGTAACCTTCATGGTGTTGCCGATAACGATCTCATTGTTCTTGACAACCGGTTTCTGAACGATGGTTCCTACTGCGAGAATACATGCGTCAGGTGGGTTGATAATCGCTGTGAACTCTTCAATGTCGAACATACCAAGATTAGAAATGGTGAAGGTATTGCCTGTCATTTCTTGCGGCTGAAGTTTCTTGTCCTTGGCTTTGCCGGCTAGGTTTTTCACTTCTGAATTCAGTTGCGTTAGTGACTTATGGTTGGCATTTCTGATCACCGGAACGAGAAGACCCTCCTCGACGGCCACTGCCACTCCTATATTAATGTCGTTATTCTTCCTAATTTTATCTCCTAACCATGAGCTGTTGACCTCCGGATGGCGCATCAGTGCTGCTGCTGCGGCTTTTATCACCAAATCATTGAAGGATACTTTGGTATCTGCCATTTCGTTGATTTTCGTACGCGTTTCAATGGCTGTATCCATATCAATTTCGATGGTCAAGTAAAAATGTGGTGCTGAGAACTTACTCTCTCCTAATCTCTTGGCGATCACCTTTCTCATTTGGCTAATCGGCTTGTCTTCATAGCTTCCTTCAGAAATTTGCTGAGAAGGTGCAGGTGCAGGGCTTTCTTTCGATTTCTCCTGACCTTTTTCCATAGCAGCTTCGACGTCTTGCTTCACGATTCTACCTCCGTCGCCGGTTCCTTTCATCTGCTTAATATCTAGTCCGGCCTCTTCAATCATTTTTCTTGCTAATGGAGAGATTTTAATTCTTCCTCCATCTTCTGTTTCAACAGAATCAGACTCAGATTCTTTAGTATCCTTTTTCTCTTCAGAGGGAACTTCTTCCTTTTTTGCAGGCTGCGTAGTTTCTTTCACATGGGATTCTTTTGAATCTTCTTCCGACAGAGTCTCCTGCTTTTGAGCTCCGCTATTGCTACTTTCAGAATCAAGATCCTTTAATATTTTAGAGATGTCTTCATCTTTCTCCCCTATAATTGCCAATACACCATTGACATGAACCGGACCTTCCGCTACGCCAATATGTAGGAGAACACCTTCAAAGTAGGATTCCAACTCCATGGTTGCTTTGTCTGTTTCTACTTCTGCCAGCACATCTCCGGGTTCTACACTGTCACCGACTTTCTTCAACCATCCCACTATATTACCTTCCTCCATGGTATCACTCATGCGGGGCATTCTAATGATTTCTGCCATAAAACTTTCTTTTTTTATTAAAAACTGAGCTCAAAAATAAAATAATTTCGAAAAGTATCTAAATCTAAAATAAGAAAAGCCATTTATCTTATTTTTGTTGATCAAATTGAGGTAAAATTAACTTATTAACTTAAATAAGCGAACAAAAGCTTATATTTAGGCTTTCGGATCGAGGAATATTGTATACAAATAAAAGATGAAGAGTTCTTCTAAATATATAGAAAATGCTGTGGAGGCATTCAAGAATTTGCCGGGAGTGGGCCATAAATCTGCACTGCGGTTTGTGCTGCATTTGGTGAAGCACAAGCCGGGGATTTGCGATGAATTAATAAATTCGATTCGGGATCTCAAGGATAATCTAAAAACTTGTCCCAAGTGTGGAAATTTTTCGGATGAAGCACTTTGCCATATTTGTAGTGATCCGAAAAGGAAGCGCGAGGTCATCTGTGTTGTGGAATCGGTGCGGGATTTGATGGCGATAGAGGAGACAGGGCATTTTTATGGAACATACCATATTTTGGGGGGTGTTATTTCTCCGATAGAGGGTATTGGACCTGAGGATTTGAAACTTATTGAACTGGTGGAAAGGGTGAAAGAGCAAGAAGTCGATGAGTTGATCATGGCAATATCACCAACTATAGAGGGGGAGACTACTATTTATTATATTTCCAATTTGCTAAAAGAAATGGATGTAAAGATTAGTGTGATAGCCCGAGGGGTTTCCTTCGGTGGAGAGCTGGAATATGCGGATGAGCTGACGCTAGGCAGGTCTATCGTTTCCAGAATGCCATATGCCAAATTTTTAGGAAGTAACTGATCGACAGGGGAGTTTAGGAGAACAAAATATCGCAAATACCATTGAAGCTAAGCATTGTCATTGTCAATTATAACGTAAAGTACTTTCTGGAGCAGGCACTTTTGTCTGTTTTTAAGGCGGGGAGGGATATTGCAATGGAGGTTTTTGTGGTGGATAATAATTCAGTTGACGACTCAGTGGAGATGGTTAAGATGAAGTTTCCTCAAGTCAAATTGATAGAAAATAAAGACAATCCCGGCTTTTCGAAAGCCAATAATCAAGCTATTAGGGTCTCTTCGGGGGAATATGTTCTGTTGTTAAATCCGGATACTGTTTTGGAGGAAGACACCTTGCGAGTTTGTATAGAATTTATGGATTCTCATCAAGATGCAGGAGCCTTGGGAGTCAAAATGATAGACGGGGCAGGGAATTATCTTCAGGAATCGAAGCGCGGCTTACCAACACCTTGGGTGTCATTTTTTAAGATTACCGGTTTGAACGGTTTGTTTCCCAAATCAAAGCTTTTCAACAGATATTACATGGGACATCTCGATGAGAATAAAAGCCATGAGGTGGAGGTTTTAGCAGGAGCTTTTATGTTCATGAGAAAGGAGACACTCGACAAAGTGGGTTTATTGGACGAGATGTTTTTCATGTATGGGGAGGATGTAGATTTATCCTACAGAGTTAATTTGGGAGGCTACAAAAATTATTATACGCCGGACACAAAAATCATACATTATAAGGGGGAGTCCACACGAAAGGGCAGTTTGAATTACATCCGAACCTTTTATGAAGCGATGATTTTGTTCGCTGAGAAGCATTTCAGCAAGGGAAAAAATCGCTGGTTTGTTTTTATGATTAAATTAGGAATTTATTTGAAGGCTATATTGTCCGGAATTAGTGGATTTGTCAAAAGATTTTTCCTTCCGGTGATTGAATTTTTAATGATTTGGTTGGCATTTTCCGCTACCGGCTTGCTGTGGGAGAACATTTATTATCGAAATCCCGATTATTTTAGTGATCAGATATTTTATCTAGTTTTGCCCATTTATGCATTGATTTATATCCTTTCACTGACTTTACTAGGCAGTTATGATGCTATTTTTCGAAAAAGTAGGCAAGTAGGTGCGGTAATTTTGGGATTTGGAGTGATAGCGATTGGCTATAGTTTTCTGCCGGAGGATTTGAGATCTTCCCGTTTTCTTGTTTTTTCGACCATGATCAGTACATTTATTGCAGTCAGTCTAATCCGAGCGGTTTGGCATTTCAAGGTTCACGGTAAATTTACCATAAAAGGAGAAGGAAACAAGAGGACAATCGTAGTTGGTAGTGAGGAGGAATTTGAGAGAATAGAGGCTTTGATTAGAAAAATCGGTGTCTCCATGAAAATGTTAGGACGTGTTTCACCGAGTGAGATGTGGATGAGCGGGGCAATCGGTGGAATTGACGATTTGGCGGATGTTACTCGGGTGAGAGCTGCAGATCAGGTGATATTTTGCGGACGGGATATGAGTTCTGAGCAGATCATGTATTGGATGACACAACTGAGTAATCGAGTAGAGTTTAAGATAGCTCCACATGATATGGATAGTATTATTGGCAGTAAATCTAAGGATAGTGCAGGTGAATTGTATACTATTGAGGTAAGTTACAAGATAGATGATCCAATGAATCGGAGGTTGAAGAAATTAATGGATTCAGCACTAGCAATTGGCTTTTTGCTTAGTATGCCGTTGAGTATTTGGTTTTTCGATAATAAACAACAACTCTTGAGCAACTCTATTGGGATTTTGAAAGGACAATTGACTTGGGTAGGATATATAAATACTTCGCGCAATCATTTATTGCCCTCTCTATTGCCCTCAGTACTTCATATTGGAGAGGGATATCAGGTGGTGGAGGCTTTGAGTCAGGCGGAGAAGATGAATTTTGCCTATGCCCGGGATTATAGCATTCTAACTGACCTTTACATCATTTTAAATAAATTTAGTAATCTGGACAGGAAATGGAATTAGACAGCGCATATTTTCTAGAGAGAGCTGACAGATATTTTGAAGATATTAGGAGTTTTCGACGACATATTCACAGAAATCCGGAGTTGAGTTTCGAGGAGGTGGAAACAGCGAAGTTTATTGGAGAGAAATTGCGGGAGCGAGGTATTTCCTCTAGTGCGATTGCGGAAACGGGATTACGAGTTGAACTTGGACAGGGGGGTAGGTCTGTGGCTTTGCGTGCTGATTTAGATGCACTTCCTATTATTGAAACAAATGATGTGGAATACAGGTCGATAAACGATGGCGTGATGCATGCTTGCGGGCACGATGTTCATTCTGCATGTTTATATGGGGCTTTATTGATATTGAAAGAGATTGAAGGGGATTTAGACGGGCAGGTTCGCGGATTATTTCAGCCGGGTGAGGAGAAATTGCCGGGCGGAGCTTTGAAGATGATAGCGGGCGGAGCTTTGGAGAATCCGGTACCTGAAGGGATTATTGCGCTGCATGTGTATCCTGAGTTGGAAGTGGGGAAGTTGGGTTTTAGGGAGGGGATGTATATGGCTTCGGCGGATGAGATTTATGTTACTATTCGAGGGAAGGGCGGTCATGGCGCTATGCCACACACTTGTATCGACCCAATAGTTATTGCCGCACAGGTGATTTCGAGCATTCAAACTATAGTCAGCCGAAATGCGCCGCCTGTGATACCAAGTGTGTTGACATTTGGGAAGATTAATTCTGAAGGTGGCGCAACGAATATTATACCGGATGAGGTACGATTGGAAGGCACCTTTAGGACGCTGAATGAAGAGTGGAGGGAGAAAGCGCATGGGCTTATTGAGAGAAGTATAAAGGGAATTGCAGGAGCAGGTGGCGGCGAGGCTGAGGTAAGGATTGTTAAGGGATACCCGTATTTAGAAAATGAAGAGAAGTTGACTCGATTTTCGAGAATGGAAGCGGAAGGTTTGCTGGGGGCTGGCAATGTGGTGGAGTTGGGCGTGAGGATGACAGCGGAGGATTTTGCTTGGTATTCCCACAAGATACCGGCCTGTTTTTTCAGGTTGGGTGTCAGGAATGAGGCGAAGGGAATAGTCCATTCGGTTCACACATCGAGATTCGATATTGACGAGGAGGCTTTGAAGATTGGTGCGGCGACGATGGCGTGGCTGGCTTACAAGAAATTGCAGGAAAAGTGAGATAAGGGATAGGGGCATCCCCCTGCCCGGATAAATAATTTTCTTGAAGATAAACTTTTAAAGGACCGGTCAGGGTCGGGTCATCCGCTTTACTTCGTGCTCGCTACTACCCCTGATGCGTGGGCTTCGGGATTGGCATTATGAGCAATAGTGCTTGGATTTAATTGTTTTTTGGTGTTGAGCCTCTAGCCTCTAGCTGTGAGCTATTGGAATTGTGGATGACTATGGTTTCAACTGCCCATATCGTCTAGGGAAAGGAACCGTCTCTCTCAGATGTGTTATTCCGCAAACCCAACGAACGACTCTCTCTAGACCTAAGCCAAAACCACTGTGAGGCACTGAGCCAAATCTTCGCAGATCAAGATACCATTCGAAAGGCTCCATTGGTAGTCCATGATCCTGAATTTTTTTGATGAGTACTGCAATATCAGTCTCTCTTTCGGAACCACCGATAATTTCACCGTAGCCATCCGGAGCGAGCAAATCGACACCTTTTACGTGATCAGGATCGCCTTCCACTTCTTTCATATAAAAGGCCTTAATGGCAGTTGGCCAATTGTAGACCATTACCGGCGCTTCGAAAACCCGTGTTAGGACAGTTTCGTCGGAGTTACCGAAGTCTTCGCCACTTTGGAAGTTTTTGGCGGATTCGATCCATTTAGGGATGTTTCGCAATTTTTCTTCGAGCTCGGCAACTTCTTTTCGAAGTTCGAGAATCTTAGTTTCATTAAATTTCTTTTCGCCTTTCTTCAGCCCACCCTTGATCGCTGATTCCCGCTCCTTGATTTCTTGAAGTTTAGTTTCCAGATTTTCTTTGGCTGAGGTTAGATCTTCTTCTTGGATTCGAATTGCATTTTTCCCATCTACTTCATGTTCTCCACGAAGGATTTTCACAGCATCTTCATACAAAACACGCGGGAAAATCTGATTTACGGATTCTAATTTCGTCAAATCTCTCTCCAATACCTCTAGTTCCGTGCTACATTTCGCTATTACACGATTGATAACGAAACGAATAAAGTTTTCGATAAGATCCATATTATCTTCATTGGTATTGAAAGCCACTTCCGGCTCAATCATCCAAAATTCTGCCAAGTGACGGGGTGTGTCTGACTTTTCAGCACGGAAAGTAGGACCGAAAGTATAAATTCTTCCCTGCGCCATTGCCATTGCTTCGCCGTAAAGTTGCCCCGTCTGAGCGAGGTAAGCCGGCTCTCCGAAATAGTCAGTTTCGAAAAGAGTAGTTGTACCTTCAGCAGCGTTGGCAGTGAAGATGGGAGAGTCCATTTGAACAAAATTTTCATTTTGGAAGAACTCATGGATACTCATAATTATCTGATTTCTCACCCGCATGATAGCCCACTGACGGCGGGAACGAAGCCAGAGATGTCTATTGTCTGAAAGGAATCTAACACCATGTTCCTTATTAGAAATAGGATATTCCTCAGAGATATGAATTATTTTAAGGTCTTTGACCTGAACTTCATAACCACCCATTTGCCGTTCATCTTTCACCAGAGTCCCTGTTACTTCAATAGAGCTTTCCTGTGTCAGTTTTTTTGCATTTTCGAAAGTTTCTTCTCCGACTTCTTCATCGTTTATCACCAACTGGCAATAACCTGTCCCATCGCGAAATACGATAAAAAGATTAGTTTTACTAGTTCGCATATTAGCTACCCAGCCTTTCAATGTGACTGTATTGTCTGTGATTTCAGAAAACCTATTGATGAAGTGCTGCATAATTTTAATTTTGAAAGGGCGAAAATAAAACATTTTTCTTGGTATGGCTACAAATTGGTTGATATTTCCTATAATAAGGTGATTGTTGATTGTTTCAAGACTATGTTGGAGGAATATTGAGCAAATTAGACAATTACGAGAATGAAATATTTTGTAAAAATAAGCGATTTCTTCATCATTAATTAAAATCTATCGTAATATTGCAATATAATAATATTGATATGGAAAATGGAACAAATAAGAAGATGGCTTTTTTTGAAAAAAACCTAAGTTGGTGGGTTTTGCTTTGTATTGTTGTTGGAATTGGCATAGGGCGGCTCGCGGGAGATGCCATTGGAGTAATTAGCACTTGGAATATTTATTCGATTAATGTTCCCGTGGCTATTTTGGTGTGGATGATGATTTTTCCCATGATGGTTCAAATCGATTTTATATCATTAAAAAATATTCGTAAAAACAGCAAAGGGCTGGCATTAACAGTGCTTATCAATTGGCTTATAAAGCCTTTCACAATGGCTTTTTTCGCATGGGTATTTTTTACTAAGATCTTTGCAGCATTTATTGAACCATCGTTGGCCACAGAATATATTGCGGGAGCGATTTTGCTGGGAGCTGCACCATGTACGGCAATGGTTTTTGTGTGGTCATATTTATCGGATGGGGATGCTAATTTTACTTTAGTACAAGTTTCAATCAATGATATTATATTGGTTTTTGCATTTATTCCGCTAGTGCAGTTTTTGTTAGGTGTTACCCAAGTTTTTATTCCCTATGAGGTTTTGCTAACCTCGGTGGTAGTATTTGTGATAGTTCCACTGTTGTCAGGTTTTTTGGTCAATCAGTATATTTTGAAGACCAAAGGGGAAGAGTGGCTGAAGATCCAATTCTTACCATTTCTAAAACCGATGTCGGTGACTGCATTATTGGCAACTATTATATTATTATTTTCTTTTCAGGGAGACAAAATTATAGCTCAGCCTTTTAATATTTTGTTGATTGCCATTCCCTTAATTATCCAAACATATTTTATTTTCTTTATAGCCTGGCAGGTGGGTAAGCGATTTCTTAAATTACCTCATTGTATAAATGCACCAGCGGGAATGATTGGGGCGAGCAATTTCTTTGAACTGTCTGTGGCGGTGGCTATTTCACTTTTTGGACTTGATTCCGGAGCGTCATTAGTGACGGTGGTAGGAGTGTTGATTGAAGTTCCGATTATGTTGTCATTGGTGAGATTTGCCAATAAGAACAAATATTAGGACTTCAAACGAGCTGATTTTTAAGTTTAAAGGTTTGAAAAATCTACGTAGAGCAACATTTATTAAGAGATAAAAAATTACAATTCATAATTCGGTTCAAGCGTATGACCTTTCCCTTCTGCGTAGAAGTCTCTAATAATTTTTACCACTTCATTAGGGTCATCAGTAA
>CALCSX010000285.1 GCA_937894165.1 uncultured Saprospiraceae bacterium
AAATAAAGAACTTTAAATTACAATGTAATGAATAAAAGCCGGTGATAAATGTTACCGGCTTTTTAATTATAATTAAAAAATATTGGTAACTGACTCAGGTACGATCAATTTCGATCTAATAAAGTCTATATTCCGTGAAACATCGTCTCTTTTCGTGTCAATTGCGCTGCTATAAACAAAAGGAATAGCCTCATTTGAGGAAAATCCTTATTTTTTTTAAAGCATCTATCTGATTATTTACAAATATTGTTTGGAAATTTAAATTGTAATGTGGACTTTCAAAATAAAATTTAGAATTCATGATATTATATCTCACAGAAAAAAGGATAGTTTAATTTATATATACACAATAGCACTGAAAAAAATTAACGAATTAGTGTGAATTGCTGAAATATATTAGGATAATGATTTGATTACATTCCGTTATCGTTGTTTTAATACTTAATATTATAGTAATATTTACCTTTAAAGCTATATAAAGTATTGGCAAATGAGCCTATAATGAAATTTATTTTTGATCTGAATCTAAAATAATCGCTTAAAATTTTTATTAGTGTCATAGGTTTTTTAACTTTATAGATAATTCAATTTAATTTTAAATTAGCTATGAGAAAATTGTACCCCTATTTAATTGTCCTAATATCGCTTTTATGCGTTAATTATGGATTCACACAAGCTGATAATTGTAACTCTGCTACAAATTTAAGTGGAGCTCAATTAAACGGAAGTTGTAATAACTTCACTTACAGTGCCACCCCCGGCGATCCTTTTTTTTTAGGGGGATGTGGTCATAACGTTGGAACCGCTTATACATGGTGGAGATTTACTGCGGTAAATACTTATTTGAATGTTCAGTTCGACCCTGGTTTTCAGGTTGCAATAGTTCAATATGGTGGACCGGTATGTATGGATAATGGTGGTGCTATGACCATAATTACAAATTGTAATAATTTGGTGGAAACTACAAATCTTGTAGTAGGTACGGAATATTATATAATGGTACACAATCCTGGTAATCCGGGAAGTACTTGTATGAGAGTTTATAACCCTCCCACTCCGCCAGCCAATGATAATTGTGCATCCGCAACATCAATTCCAACTGCCACGCTTAATTCAGATGTATGCCCGGGTGGTGGTTTGCCTTTTAATTTTGGAACTCCAACACAAGACGTGGTTAACTTTAATTGTAATGCTCCACAAACCAACTTAAACGTATGGTTTAGCTTTACTGCCCAAGGTACATATGTTGAGATTGTCGAAGTTCCAGGAGTGGAATTCTTCATAATCAATTGGAATGGTCTGACTTGTACATATGATGCTGGGGTTACCACTGTAATTGGAAATTGTGGAGTAGGCCAACCTCTTGAAAGTTACGATTTAATCATAGGCGAGCAATACTATGTGATGGCAACTACAACAGTGCCAAATCTACCTGTAGGTTCAGTAAATTTGTGTATTTTTAATCCTGAGCCACCTCCCAATGATGATTGTGCTGATGTGATAAATCTTTTGCCTGCTGATTTGGATTGTATGAGTGGTGGAACTTCATACGAATTTGGGTTTCCAACTCACGATGTAGGGACTGTAGAGGAGTGTGGACATGATGGTTTTACACCAAATATTTGGTTTTCATTTACAGCTAGAGGGTCTTACGCTGAAATTGAAGGTCAGGATGGTTTTCAATTTTTTATTTTGGATTTTACAGGTGATGTATGTGATGCTGCGGGAGCATTTTTAATTCCTACAATTGAATGTAATGATGGAACTAATGTAGAATTTCATGATTTGGAAGAAGGACGGGAATACTATATTATGGTAGCTTCATTGGATGCGGATCCCGATGCAATGGTTAATTTGTGTGTCTATAACCCTGAATTTCCAGAAAACGATGAACCTTGTGATGCTATAATTCTTGATGATGGAGATTGTCATACTGGAAGTACAGTTTCTTCCTACCCTGAGGTTGGAGGTGGGATTCCCGGATTAAATTGTGGAACAACTAATAATCTTGACGATGTTTGGTATACAATAACTTTAGGAGACAGAGATTATGGAATTGATATAACATTATCAAATATTGTTGGTTTTGACAATGATATTATTATTGCAATATATGCTGAACCAGCTCCGGATTGTAGGGAAATGTTACTCACAGATCATATAAATTCACCTGCGGATTGTTATTCCGGCAACGGCATGGAAATATTACATCTCTATCCAAATACAACTTATTTTATAAGAGTCACTAGTACTTCTTCTAATGATCATGGAACTTTTACTTTGTGTATTAACCATATTCCAATTCCTGAACCATGTAGTTATAGTGATGATTGCTTAGATATTGAAATAGTAGACCCTGTAATTATTATTCCATATGATCCATTTGAAGATTGTAATGGCGGATCTGGTCCCCCATTAGGACTTTCCGGTTGCTTTGAAGGATGTAACATTGGATCCACTCCGGACGATCCTGCAATTTTTTCAAATTGTATCCAACCAGGATGGCGGACAACCTGGTATAGATTTAATACCCAAAGTTATCCATATACAGATATAAAATTAACGAAGGCAGATGTGGAAGGAATAGGTGCAATGGGGATTGATTTGTTCGATGGATGTAGTGGAACTTCAGTTCCATTTATACAATGTCTCTTTTCACCAGAAGGTGAAACGGAAGTTAATTTTACATTATTGGAATTAGAATTAAATACTGATTATTATCTGGCTATTGGCTCTCCAGCTGCCCAAGTGGGGCATTTTGATGTGTGCATTAACATTTATGATGTTCCTGCAGGGCCTGATGATAATTGTGCAGCAGGTGCACCAAAAATCACTCCGGACAAATTGCCTCCGTACAGTCCCGGGGATATTGTTAATTTTGAAGTTTTTATACCGGCATATGATCAAACAAATACCATACAATGGTTACAAGCGGTAATTCCAATTTTTGGAGAAGGTTGGGATCCATTATCATTTACTTATTTTAATGGGCCTCCTACCAATCAAACACTACCCAATAATAATTGGGACTGGTATGATTCAGGTGAGATCTCCTATAATTACTCCACTCAAAGTTACCAGCTATATGTTGATGATTTAGGAAGATTGGCTATCTGTCACTTCTCGGATTGTCCTGAAGGTATCGGAGGATGTTTAGTCGCAGATGATAAATTGCCTGCAGGATGGTATTCTTATCAGGATGGAGGAGGTCCATTATGTGTACCAGGAAGTGGAGATCCTAATCTAGGCTGGGGTGATGGTACTGGGCCTTGGACATTTTCATTTTCTCTTCAAGCAAGGGAGTTTGATGGTCCGGAAGGATGTTCTACAACTGGTTACACGGATCTAGGTGTATCAATCTACATCATGTCTGATCAACAGACAGGTTGTTGGAATCCTCCATTAGGCGCTGATGCCTGTAGAGCGGATGTTCCGGGCAATTTTGAAGCTCAGAATAAATGTTGTAGAGCTCCAGAAGTGGATTATGATCCACCATCTATTTGTTCAGAAGGTAATTTCTCTTATAATATTGTTACAGATCAAGATAACGGAGGGGATGTAACTTTAAATTGGACTTTAAGTTTTCCTTCTCAATTACAATTATTATCCGGTGGCACGAATGGCAATGGACGAACTTTAAATAATTCATTTCTTAATGAATCAGGGTCTACATTAACTGCGACCTATACAATAATTGCTGTAAATTCAGCTGGTTGTGATGGTGAAAGTATTATTACAGTAGAAATACATTCTGAATTAGAAGTTATATTACCTGATCCACCGGTATTATGCCCAGGAGAAAGTGTAACATTAACTCCAAATATTTCTGGTGGTACAGCTACATATGTGAGTTATTTGTGGAGTCCCGGTGGACATACAGGTCCTACTTACACTGTTTCCCCGGCTACAACTACCTCATATTCAGTTGTGGTAATTGATGATAAAGGTTGTGATGGTAGAGCGGAAGTTACTGTGAGAGTAGCTCAAGATTTTAACGCCAGAATTGAAGAAGGGCCAACGGAATTCTGTATAAGTGATGAGTTTCCAGATAAGTATATTAGGGCAGCAGTTCCAACAACGGGTGCAGGTGCATTTAATTATAATTGGGCAGGACCATCATTTGATTTATCTGCTCCACCTCGAACTATCAGTCCATTGGTCAGCGGTAATTATATTGTAACAATTACAGATATTCACGGTTGTGAAAATACGGCTAACATTGATATATTAGTACATGATTTACCCGTTATAGATGTATATTCTGATGATGTATACTGCGAAAATGAAGAAGCATTTGATTTTGATTATGTTTCTTATGGTGTTGATGGTTCAACTGCTCCTGTTATTTTAATTCAGGAAGGTGATTTTATCAATCCTGTCTTGTTTGTAGTTGATCCTCCATTCATCTCAGAATATTATGGTTTAGGTACCTTTCTGATAACAATTCAAGCTACTGATCCAGTAACGGGGTGTATAAATACAGAAGATTACGAACTTACCATACAAGGAGTACCGGATGTCTTATTTGATATGGATCCTATATGTTTTGGAACACCTGTTATCGACTTAGCTGGTGCTATATTCCCACTAGATGGTGTGTTTACCAGTGATGATTTAACTTCCGAGGAGTTGTTCTCCTATGGTGCTGTAAATTCCGCGGGATTAGAGCCTGGAGATTATGAATTCTATTACGAAGTGGATGATGGTGTGTGTATCGCTATAGATACATTTAGTTTTGAAATTACTCCTGGTCCTGAATTATTCCTTTCACCGGATGTCAATCTACATACACTTGATTGTAATGTAGAATCTGTCGAAATTAATATTCAAAATCCGGGAAATTCTGATGATTACAATTGGTTCCATGTTGAGTCAGGAACAAATGTTCAAAATAAATTAATTACTATTACTGTTCCGGGAACGTATATTGCAACTTATGAAGATGACGCAGGTTGTTTAGCAAGGGATACTGTATTGGTTTTGGATGATACAGTTGGTCCCGATCTTGCAGTGGATGAACCACTTATCAATATCATATGTGGGGATTCATTCGATGGAGAGATTCTTGTCACAATTGACGGGGAAGAAAACGTTGATCCTTCTGACTTTGACTTCGCTTGGACAGTTATAGATGGTCCAGGATCAATAGATGGAGATGATAATACAGGTAACTATGATGGTGCCGGTACATATCGTTTGACGGTGCTCAATACTCAAAATGGATGTAGCGAATTTCTGGAAGTTGAAGTAGCAGTGGATACATTAGCTCCTGATTTATCCATGGACAATCCACTTTCAATAAGTTGTACTACTAATCTACCTATTCAGTTAACTGCGGATTCTGATATTACGACATTAGATTTCGTATGGACTGCTGAAGATGGTGGCGTAGTAGAACCTGGAGAGGAGAATAATCAGGTGATTTCAGTGAATGAACCTGGACTTTATAGTGTCCAAATTCTAAATACAGAAAATAATTGTACAAATGAAGGTTCGGTAGAAATTTCTGATATCAGAACAGAACCTACTATCGAGGCTTTAAATGACTTAATTTTCAATTGTTTTGATAATGGTACTGATACTATTTTCTTATCATCAGATGCGATTGATCCAATATTCAGTTGGGTGGCTACAGATCCTGATATGATTGAAGAAATTATAGACAATAATACAATCGTAATCAATAATGGAGGTTCAATTACTTTCACTGTAATTGATGAAGAAAATGGTTGTGAAGAGACAATAATCATTGATATCGATGATAGCCTCGAAGAACCTGATTACACCCAAGATGCAGATTTTACACTTGATTGTCAGTCCGGTCCTTTAGCGCAACTGAATATTACAACTGATCCTGAGATAGAAATTAGTTGGTCTACCGTAGGAGGTTCTATAACCTCTGATACCGATATCCCTACTATAGATATTTCAGGTGCAGGAACCTACACTTTTGACTTATTCAATCCTTTAAATGGATGTTCTGTAAGTGATGAAATAATTGTTTCTGAGAACACAGATATTCCTGAATTGGAAGTTAGTAATGATGTAGTTATTGATTGTATAGTTACTGTTCCGGTTACATTATCATCTATAACCGACCCGGGTCTGAATTTAGACTACACTTGGACTACAGTCGGAGGGGATATTCCGGTGGGACAAGAAGATGATGAAGAAATTACCGTCGATCAAGCAGGTACTTATACCATACGAGTCGTTAATGCAGATAATGAGTGTTTCAATGAGAGAACGATCACTGTCGAGGATATAAGAGAAACTCCGGAAGCTGAATTAGATTTTGAGCCTGTTCTAAATTGTTATAATGAATTAGGTTTCGAAATTGGAATTATTGCTGATATCAGTAATAGTTCTATTGAATGGACTTTAGGCGGTAATAGCGTTCCGGGTAGCGATGATCAAACTAACATTAGTATTGATCAAGGAGGAACTTACACAGTTACTTTGACAAACTTGGATAACAACTGTGAGTTTGAAGCTGATATTGATATCACTGATGATAGAGACGAACCTTCCGTTAATGCCGGAGGTGATCAAGAAATTCTTTGTTCTGATGATGGAGAAAAGCAATTAACAGGAAGTTCAAATGAACCAAATGTAAGTTATCTATGGACAGCAACTTCAGGTAGTATAGCTACTGATCCGACACTTCCAACCATTACGGTTGAAGCTTCAGGAACTTATGTTTTAACTGTTACTAATTTAGATAATGGTTGTACGGCTACCGATCAAGCAATTGTAGTTCCATCAACTGATATACCACAAGTAGATGCAGGGTCTGATTTACAAATCGATTGCGAGTCTACATTGCCTTTGGTAATAAATGCTGCAACGCAAATTGGCGGATTGGATTATACTTGGACAGCAACCGGCGGCGGAAGCATACCTGTGGGTCAGGAAAACAATCAGGAGATTACTATTGACGCGGCAGGAACTTATACTGTAACAGTGATAAATCCTGACAATGATTGTCAGAATACTGATCAAGTTATCATTTCAGATATTAGAGAAACTCCAACTGCGGACACTGATTTTGAAGCAGTACTTAACTGTAACAATTTAAATAATTCTGAAATTGTAATTACAACGGATGTTACTAATCCTAATTTCCAATGGTTCTTTGGCGGAACACCCGTTGGTTCAGGAAATGGTTTGAATACATGGGATGTTGAAGGTGGTGGAACATATGAAGTGATTTTGACAAATTTAGATAACAATTGTGAAGAAACATTTGAAATTATAATTAGTGAGGATCTTTCTCCTCCAAATGTAGATGCAGGAGGTGACCAGGAGATAACTTGTACAGATGAGGGTTCTATTCAATTGAATGGTAATTCGACTAATCCGGATGTCAGTTATGTTTGGTCTACTTCTAATGGAAGTATCTCAACAAATCCTAATCAAGCCACAGTTACAATAGCTGCAGCAGGAACATATACACTCACAGTTACCAATAATGCAAATGGCTGTACTTCGACAGAAGAAATTGTAGTGGTAGCTTCAGAAGATATTCCTGTTGTAAATGCTGGAGCCGACCTAGAATACATTTGTAGTACAGTAGATTTGAATCTTTCTGCTACTTCTGATGTAGGAGGTGGTGAGGAATATACATGGTCTTTCGGTGGTAATCCTATCGGCAATGGTTCAACGATTACGGTGGATCAACCGGGGACTTATACTGTAGAAGTGTTTAATCCTGCCAATGGTTGTTCTAGTAGCGATCAAGTCATTATAACAGATAATACAGATGAACCGGATGCAAATGCAGGACCTGATGTAATAATGGAATGTTCAGACGAAGGTCAAAAGGTAATTATAGGTGCCTCTACAACTCCGGGAGTCACATATGAATGGTCCGGTGGTAATATTTTACCTCCTTTTAACCAAGCTCAAGTAACTGTTTTAAGTCCGGGCACATATACCTTGACTGTTACAAATCCTGACAATGATTGTGTAGCCACAGATGTTGTTATTGTGGAAGAATCAACAGATATTCCTGCTATTGTAGCACCTGATCAATTGACTATAAATTGTTTTGATCAGGAAACAGGAGTAGTGATAAATGCTTCTTCTCCGGTTGCCGGAATTGAATATCTATGGACCTCTTCTGAAAGCTTTGAGGGAGATCCTACCGGAAATTCTATCAAAGTTTTTGAACCTGGGACGTATAATATTCAGGTTCTAAACCCTGACAATAATTGTGTCAATAACAAGAATATTGTTTTAGTAGGTGACTTCGATGAACCTGAAGTAGATGCAGGCTTGGATGCCGAAATAGATTGTATAAATAATACTACAGCGCTCTCAGGCTCTTCTCCTAATAATGTAACTTATTCTTGGTCGACAACTGATGGTAATATAGTATCAGGTGCTAATTCTGCATCTCCTACCATTAATGCAGTAGGAACCTATATACTTACCGTCATTGATCAAGATAATGGTTGTGTTAACCAAGATCAAGCTATTGTTACTTCCGATGATGAAAATCCAAATGTCAGTAACCTTCCGGATCAAATTCTGGGCTGTGAAGAGTTTGGAATCTTAGAAGCTGTCGCTACATCAACAACTCCTGGGGTGGAATATACGTGGACTACAAGTGGTGGAGCTTCAATAATTTCCGGTGAGAATTCTAACACAATAGTATTTGATGGCGTGGGCACCTATACAGTTGAAGTACACAATCCTGAAAATGGTTGTTCATCTTTTGCTAGTTTCGATGCTGAGTTTACAACAGATTTGCCGGAGGCTAAGGCAGGCGAAGATCAGGAAATAACATGTGAAGAAAAATCTGTTAGTCTTCAGGGTAGCGCTACAAGTACTGGAAGCGTTACTTATACATGGACAGAGACACAATTTGGCAATTTAATCAGTAATCCTAACACTCCAACGATCTCTGTTGATCTTACAGGTACATATGAATTAACAGTGAGAAACAATGAAAACGGTTGTACTGACACTGATCAGGTTATAGTTTTTGCTGAAGATGATGTTTTATCAAATATTGAGTTAGATGAACGAGATGTAAGATGTTATGGAGAAGGGAATGGTCGTGTTTCGATAGTTAGTTTTGTAGGTGGAGTGCCTCCGTACAGTGTTACCTTTAATGGCATTCCCGGTGGTAGTCAGACTTCATATGGAGCTTTATTGCCTGGTGAGTACTTAATTGAAGTGGTAGATGCCAATGGATGTGAATTAGAGAGATTCATAGAAATTGAGGAACCTGACTCTTTAGCAGTTGAAATAGGGGATGATTTAGTTATTACTAAAGGTGATCAAGCTAGAACAGATCCAATTTTCTTTGGTGATACGATTTTGTTGAATTATGAATGGGATACCTCAAGAGTTGTATTTTCTACTGAAAGTGGTTCTAACATTATCTATCCTACACAAACAGTACGATTGACTCTAACTGTCACAGACGAAAATGGATGTACAGCTTCGGATAGTAGATTAATTATAGTTGAGAAAGATCCACACATTTGGGTACCTAATGTTTTAGCTCCTAATGGTGGGAATCGTAACAATATTTTATCAATCTATGCAGGTGAGGAAGTGAAATCAATTAAATCCTTCTCAATATTTGATAGATGGGGGAATTTTGTTTATGAAAATAAAAATTTCCTTCCAAATGATTTCAACGTCGGATGGGATGGAACTCTTAACGGCAAACCTGTACAAACCGGAGTGTTTGTTTATTTCCTCGTAGCAGAAATGCAAGATGGAAGTGAAACATTAGTAAAAGGAGATGTGACTGTTGTATATTAAAAGCATACAATAAAATTTTAAAAGAAAAGTGAATGGCGTCAGCTGTTCACTTTTCTTTTTATTTAATTATCTTATTCATTAACAATTATAAATTGGATTATCAAATAGTGTAGTGAATATTATGCTGTTTTAAAAATATTCCATATTTTAGACTTTATTTCTAAATTAATATTTATTATAATATATAATTAGTGATACCTCGTATTTCTATACGGTAAATATTTATATATTTTATTAAAGTCTTAATACTTTTTGGTGTGTAAAAGAGGTTTAATGATGCAAAACTACTTTGTTAGAATTTTATTTTTAGGGGTTATTTATTTATTTTCAATTGTTTCCATTAAAGCTCAGGACGCTGCATGCGGTGAGATTGTTCCGGTAACATATAATGAGTGTGCTAGTGGACATATACCAATATTTAGTAGTTTATGTGATGTGACTTTTTCAATGTCACAATATTTTGTGACACCTCAAACTCAAATATGCGGAATCGGTGGTTCAATTACTAATAATCCAAGATTTGTAGCATTTGTTGCGAATGGTCTAGAATTAGTAGATATAACGGTCATACCAAGTAATTGTACATTTAGTGGGGGAACACAAGGAATACAGGCCGCTTTATTAGGGAGTTGCAACGCATTAGATCCCGTAGGTACATGTCAAACAACTTGTCCCGGTGTAAATCCTATTAATTTAACCACAGACGTCATCCCAAACCCAGGAGATATTATATATTTAATGGTAGATGGCTGTGATTTTTCAATTTGTGATTTCGTCATAGAATTCAATGGTGGTGTAGATGTACCTGAAGCTGAAATGTTGCCGGGCACAGTAATTTTAGGCCCATCAGAAATCTGTGAAGAAACTACCTATATTATTGATCCACCCTTTGAAGACGTATGTAATTATTATTGGACCTTGCCTGATGGAACAATGGTAACTACTAATATACCGGAAATAACCTTTTCTCCAGATCCCGATATGCCACCGGGACAATTATGTGTTCAGGGAGATAATGATTGTAACCCGGGGGATCTAGTTCCCGCTACACCAGGTTTATGCATAGACATTCAATTAGCAGGATTGGAATATGACTTTGAAGTAGTGCAACCAACTTGTGATTTGGAAAATGGCGAGATAGAGATAACTATTCTCGATGGCACTGAACCAATCACCTACAATTGGTCACCGGGTTCCGTTTCCGGCAATGGGGGCACGAATTTAGGTGCAGGTGATTATTCGGTTACCATAACTGACGCCAATGGATGCTTTGAAGTATTAGAAATCACCTTGGACGAGACTGAACCACTCGAAGCAACTGTAGTGACAGTGGATATAGATTGTGCAACAAATACCCTAGGTAGTGCCACCATAAACGTAACAGGAGGAAACGGAAATTATAATTATACATGGGATCCTGACGTTTCCACGACTAATTCAGGGACAGATTTGTCTGCAGGAGATTATTCCGTTACAATTACAGACCAAAATATAACAGGCTGCGAAGTCGAAATAGATTTTACTATAGAAATAATAGGGGAGTTGGAAATTGATGTTGTCACGGAAGAAACTACTTGTGATCTAGAAAATGGTAGTATTTTAGTGACACCAAATGGAGTAGGACCCTATATTTATACTTGGTCTAACCCGGGACTTTTTAACGATGGTGAAGGATTGGATCTTCCTGCAGGAACTTATAATGTTACAATTGTCGATGAAACTACGGGATGTGAGCGAGAGGAATCAATAACAATTGATGATTCTGAAGAATTAGAAGTTACAGAAACAATTATCAATCCAAATTGTAATGGAACTTTGGGGAGTATAGATTTATCAATAACTGGAGGAAGTGGTAATTATAGCTTTACTTGGAATCCGGATGTTTCATCAGGCAATTCAGCATCTGACTTAGATGCGGGTACTTATTATATTACAATTACAAATCTTGATATTCCGGGTTGTAATATAGAAGTTGACTATGAACTTGAATTTGAAGGAGAGCTTCCCGTAGATATTTCAGTAGAGGATACGGAATGTGATTTAGCAAATGGTTCCATTGAGGTTACCCCAAATGGGATTGGTCCCTATATTTTTACTTGGGATCAACCTGGATTTTTCACAGAAGGTAGTGGAACAGACCTGCCCGCGGGTACTTACAATGTCACTATAGTTGATGAGGCATCCGGGTGTGAGCGAGAGGAAACAATAATTGTAAGAGACTCTGAACCATTCGTTATAATTCCGACCATATTGAATGCCAATTGTAATGGTAATTTGGGCTCAATTAATTTAAATGTTATAGGAGGTAGTGGAAATTACGAATATATCTGGAATCCAGATGTTTCAAGTTCCAATTCAGGCAGTAATTTGGAAGGTGGCACTTATACCATTACTGTAACGGATGTAAATATTCCGGGTTGTATGATTGAAGTGGAATATGAAATTGAGTTCGAAGGAGAACTTCCGGTGGATATTTCTGTGGAAGATACTGAGTGTGAATTAGATAATGGATCCATAGTCGTTACTCCCAATGGAATAGGTCCCTATAATTTTACTTGGGATCAGCAGGGATTGTTCGTTGAAGGAAGTGGATCTGATTTGCCTGCCGGCTCCTATAATGTGACGATTGTTGATGAGGCGTCCGGGTGTGAGCGAGAAGAAACTATTACTGTAGGTGACTCTGGACCAATCGTTATTATTCCGACAATTTTAAATGCCAATTGTAATGGGAGTTTGGGTTCAATTAATTTAAATATTACAGGAGGCAGTGGAAATTTTGAATATACTTGGAATCCTGATGTTTCAAATTCCGGTTCAGCCAATAATTTGGTAGGCGGCACCTATGACATTACTGTAACGGATGGGGATATTCCCGGTTGTTCTGCAGAAATTAGTGTAGATGTAATATATGTGGGATCTATACCTTTAACTGTTACCACAATACCAACCACTTGCAATTTACCCAATGGTAGTATTACAGTTGTACCTAATGGGGTAGGGCCTTATAATTTTACCTGGTCAAATTCTTCTTTATTTGATGAAGGTGTGGGTATCAATCTTCCTTCCGGAAATTACACGGTGACTGTAATTGATGAAACCACAGGGTGTGAACAAATACAAAATATATTTGTGCAACCATCGCCACCATTGAATATTTCAAGTACAATTAATAATGCAGAATGTGATGGAACTTTAGGCTCGATTGTTCTCAATGTTACTAATGGTTCAGGAGATTATACTTATATGTGGGATCCTGCGGTTTCAACCACTAATATTGCTAACAATTTGGTACATGGCGAATATAGTATAACAGTCGTCGATAATCAAGATAATAATTGTACAAATGCAATTACAGTTACCGTCGGATTGGATGGTGAATTGCCGGTGGATTTTACAAGTCTTCCAACAACCTGCAACAATCCAAATGGTTCGATTGAATTATTTCCTTATGGTGATGGTCCTTTTAGTTTCGAATGGATTGGCTTACCGGGTGTATCTGAAAATTTTGCTATAAATTTAGCCTCGGGTGTGTATACGGTAATAGTTACAGATCTCGAAAATGGATGTACCAATACCTTAGATATAGAAATTGAAGATTCAGAACCTTTAGGAATTGATTCTGAAATAATTGAACCTACTTGTAACTTGCCAAATGGATCTGCAACAGTATTAGGATCAGGAGGTTCAGGAGCATATAACTTTGAATGGTCCACACCAAACGGACCGGGTGATTTTGCAGATAATTTAGCTCCCGGATTATATTTTGTTACAATGTCAGACAATTCTGATCCGGATTGTTTTATAATCTTAGATATTGAAATACCGGATAGTCCCCCTTTAGAGGTAGTATTAATTGAATTAATAGATACGGAATGCGGACTACCAAATGGGTCGATATCGGTAGAGGTTTTTAATGGGTCAGGCAACTATCTATATGTATTGAACGGAAATGATATTGGAGGTGGTTCTATTAGTAATTTGGCCTCCGGAGATTATCAATTAACAGTTTCTGATCTTGATATTAGTGGTTGTCAAATCACAGTTGATTTTTTTATAGATTTTTCCGACCCTCCGGAGACTCCAATCCTTCAAGGTTTAACTGAATTATGTATTTCGGATGGAATTGGAACTTATACAGTATCAAATTATGATGAGTCTTACATTTTTGACTGGCGAATTATAAATGGGGAAGGAGATATAATTTTTGGTGACGGTACGGATTCAATAGTAATTGATTGGCAGGGAGGGGAATCAGGTCTAATTTGTGTAGACGTTTTTACAGATTGTGGTTTTTCCCCGGAACAATGCCTTCCGGTTGTGTTAGTAAATAATCCTATTATAGATCTCGGCGGTGATATTGCAGTCTGCGGAAATGAAACTACAATTAATGGTACAATAAGCAATGGAATGGGATCGTGGACAGTCTTAAGCGGTCCGGGAAATGTTACCTTTTCTAATATTAACAACCCCGGTGCAACAGTAAGTGTAGATGAGCTGGGAGAATATGTACTAAGATTTAGTGCTAATCAATCAGGCTGTACCTCAACAGATGAGATAACTATTAATTTTAATGAAGGCGTAGAATTTGAAATCATTGAAGATTGTTCGGAAATTACCACTTATATAGTTGAAATTACAATTACCAGTGGTTTAGCCCCTTTTTCCATCAACTCAGGTAATATTTCCGGGAGTTTTAATGGAAATACCTTTACTAGTGATCCAATTACTTCCGGTCAAGGCTACAATCTAGTTATAGAAGATGCCAATGGGTGTTTAAGTTCTGTTATCGTTGGGCAAAGGGAATGCTCTTGTGATACGGATGCAGGAAATATGCAATCAAATACTATTAGAGAATGCGTGGGCAATTCTATTCAAGGGATACATATAAGTGGAACTGAGAATGGAGATGCAACAACAGCATTTGAATACATTCTGTTTTCTAATCAGTTGGATCCGGAAGGCACGATACTTTTTAGCTCGGCCGATGGTCTTTTTAATTTTGATCCCGGAACAATGACAACTGGTGTTACATATTATATTGCATATGTTGCGGGGATTGATTCCGGTGATGGCACTCCTGATTACAGTGATATTTGTCTTGACATAAGTAACGGTCAACCGGTGATTTGGTATGACTATCCAAGTGGCGTGATTGCGGGCGATTTGAATTTATGTGGACTTACTACAACACTAAATTTAACCGGGATGTACAATGAATTGGAATGGATATTAATCAATGGTCCGGGAACAGCAGATTTCAGTCCGAGTACCTCAGCTAATACAAATTTAACTGTATCGAACTCTGGAATATACACAATTGGAGTAGCTTTAGTCAATGGAGGTACATGTAGAGATACGATTACCCAAGAAGTCGAATTCTTCCCGGGTGACCTAAGTATTATATTCGGTCCCTCAGTTGAATGTAATTCAATAGGCACTGAATTTCAGATAGTAGTAGAACTCGAAGGGGGAAGTGAGAGCTACATATTTGTTGATGGAAATCCTGTAAGTGGTACGTTTAATGGCAGTACTTTTACAAGTGAGTTCATTTCCGTCGATGGAGATTACAGCTTTATTTTTACAGATAGTAATGGTTGTGATACCCTAAGTGTGAGTGGAATTGGCGAATGTGATTGTATTACTCGAGTAGGTTCTATAGTAGAGCCATTTATTGAACTTTGCTATGGTCAGGATTTGGTGTTCACTTACGATCCAACCAGCGAAGTATTAATCCCGGGTGATGTCGTCACTTATGTGCTATATGAGGGAACTCTTAATCTGATTACTAACATTATCGATATTAGCCAAAATCCTGAATTTCCTTTTCCTATGGATATTATTCCCGGACAAACTTACTACATTAGGGTGATAGCCGGGCAGGATGATGGCTCAGGTTTTGCGGACTGGAATGATCCATGTCTCTCTGAAAGTATTTCGATTCCTGTAATATGGTATGAAGTACCCGTGGGAGAAATCGAAGAAGTTGATCCGACCTGTGATTTGATTATTGATTTATCTATTAATAGTCAATATACTAATTCGCAATGGAGCATCGAAAGTGGTCCGGGTTCCGGTAGTTTTGATCCTATTGATGGTAATACAACTCAGTTTACAGCCAATACAACCGGCATTTATGTGTTTTCTGCGTTATTAACAAACCAGGATTTATGCTTTACAACTTTAACCCAAACAGTAGAAATTTTACCAAATGATTTAGAATTAGTTGATTATGATATAATTTGCGATGATTTGGGAACAGAATTTGAAGTAATTATTAACCTCTCCACCTCTGATGGTCCGGTAGTACTTATAGAGTCAGAATCCAGTCATTCAGGTACGTTAACCGGAAATGCATTTACTTCGGAAGTGATTGCTACAGGCGGAAATTATACATTTACATTTACAGATAACGGTGGCTGTGACACAGTGGTGATTTCCGACATTGGATTATGTGATTGTGAAACAAGGGTGGGGTCTATAGTTGAAACTTTAATTGAAGCTTGTGACGGAGACGATATTTCATTTACCTATGATGATTCTAATGAAATTCTTGTACCCGGAGATGTGGTAACATTTATACTTTATGAGGGGACTTTAAATACGATTAATAACATTATTTCATTTAGCAATACAAGTAGTTTTGATTTTCCTGATGGCATTACATTGGGGCAGACGTATTATATTCGAGTTTTAGCCGGACAAGACGACGGCACCGGAATTGTTGATTTTGAAGATCCATGTTTAGTTGAAAGTATTTCCAGACCAGTAATTTGGTATGAAATACCGGAAGGAATTATCCTTGATGTTGATCCTACGTGTGATAATTCACTTGGATTAACAGCAGAAGGTCAATTTGAAAGTATTGAATGGACAATTTTAAATGGACCTGTTGGAGGGAGCTTAAGCCCTGATACCGGAGAAAATATCACTTTTACTGCTTCACAAGCGGGCATTTATACTATTCAAATTGAGATGACCAATGAAATCTGTAGTAACGAGTATAGCATAGAAATAGAAATACTGGAATCTGATTTGAGTATTACTGATTGGGATTTCGTATGCAATGATTTAGGTACTGAATTTGAAGTAAATGTAAATTTAGCGGGAGGAAATGGAAATTACATTCTTTTACCTGAATCATCTCATTTAGGTAATATTGAGAATAACACCTTTACCAGTTATTCTATAATAACTGATACTGAATTCACATTTTACTTCACTGACACAAACGGCTGTGACACCATCGAATTGACGGGCATTGGTCTATGTAATTGTATAACTAGAGTCGGTTCTATCACTAATACTTTAATTGAAGCATGTGATGGCGAAAGTATTAGTTTTAATTATAATGATGCAAACGAGGTTCTGGATCCGGATGACGTTTTAAATTTTATTTTATACGAAGGTACACTTACTGATATAACGAATATTATTGATATTTCTACCGTTCCAACTTTTGATTTTCAGGCAGGTATTATCCTGGGAAATACTTATTATATCCAAGCGGTGGCCGGAAATGATAATGGTATGGGAGAAGTGGATGAAAATGATCCATGTATACGACGTAGCACTGCTCGCCCGGTGATTTGGTATCCATTCCCCGAAGGAAATATACCCAATATTGATCCTGTATGTGGAAATAGTACTTTAGTAGAGGTGTTGGGTGAATTTGATCAAATTTCATGGTCGGTAATTTCCGGCCCGGGAACCTTGACATTTGATGATTCTGAAAATGCTCAAAGTGATATTGAAGTATCAGCTTCAGGAGTCTATACGATACTTGCTACCCTAACCAATGCAGGCTTATGTGTGCTGGAAATAGAGACAACCATTGAGTTCATTGAAAGTAATATAAGCTTTGAAAATAGAGAATTGATTTGCGATGATACCAATACCACATTTGAAATACAATTAACTTTAATAGGAGGGACAGGCAATTATTTACTTGATGGTTCTTCGCCCAATTCAGGTACTTTAACCGGTAACATATTTACCAGTGAAACTCTTCCAAGTGGAAGTGCATATGAATTTTGGTTTACTGATAGTGATGGTTGTGAAATTTTAATTGTCTCGGGTATAGGCGATTGTAATTGTGAATCGCAGGCTGGTGAAATCACCAATACAACAATCGAATTGTGCGATGGAGAGGATATTGAATTTAATTATAATAATGAGAATGAATTCTTAGATGCGGATGATGTTTTAATTTTTATCTTATATGAAGGTTCACCAAATCAAATAGATAATATATTGGCAACAAGTACTACGACTCAATTTGATTTTCCGGAGGGAATTATACTTAGCAAAATCTACTATATACAAGCCATTGTAGGGAATAGTAATGGCGTCGGCGGTATTGATGAAAACGATCCCTGCCTGAGTCGAAGCACTTCTCGTCCTGTGTTATGGAGACCTATACCTCAAGCTATTGGTATGGTTGATGGTGTAATAGGATGTGAGAATTCCTCAGTACAGCTTTTTGGTACCAGTGATTTGGGAGGGACAGATGCAGGAATTAATATTTTATGGTTTAATCAAAATGGTGAGGGGATAGGCGAGACCGGGACAGTGACAATTAGTGAGCCAGGTAGCTATAATGTGAAGGCTGAGAATTCAATTGGATGTAGCACGCGTGATACAGTGGAAGTGGACGCGGATGATGGTATAATTACGGAAGTAAATGCCCGAATTATGGATCCAACTTGTGTAGGGGATATGAATGGTTTCATAGAAATTTTAAATATTATTGGTGGTGCAGCTCCATATGAATATTCATTTAATGGAGGGCCTTTTGGACCGGTGAATAGATGGGATGATTTAGGTGATGGTATATATAATGTCAGAATAACCGATGCAAATGGATGTGAAACCAGTCGGAATATTCCTGTCAACAATCCTCTGCCTATTGAGGTCAATCTTGGTCTAGATTTAACAATCAGCGAAGGCCAGGAAATTAATGTAGGGAGTACAATATTTCCGGAAAATACAATTATAACTAATTATTTATGGACTTTTAATTCTCTGGATTTAAATTGCCCTGATTGTAATATTATCAATTTCACTCCAAGGGAATCGGGTATTTTAAGTTTATTGATAACGGATATTGATGGTTGTCAAGCAAAGGATCAGATAGATATAACTATACTCCCTGAAAGAAGAGTTATTTATATTCCAAATGCATTCTCGCCCAATGGAGATCAATTCAATGATATTTTCAGAATATACAATTTCGAGGATGTTGAAATTATAAATTCATTCAGTATTTTCGATCGTTGGGGATCATTTATGTATGGCTCAGAGAATATAGCCCCGGGAGATGAGCTGGCTAGCTGGGATGGCAGATACAATGGTCAGGAGGTAAACCAAGCGGTGTATGTTTATCAAATTAAACTAACTTTCAAGAATGGTGATGTCAGAGTGTATGCAGGAGATGTAACATTATTGAGATAATATTAATTTCCTAGAAAGGATAAAAGTGTATCTTTCCCAAGATGATGGATACACTTTTATCCTATTAGAGCTAGATCCTGAACAAGTGATACTATTCCCGTAATGATATATTGAATTGCTATCGCCATTACAATGAATCCCATAATTCTAGATATAGCTTTCAAACCTGTATGCCCTAGCAATTTAAATGCCATTGGAGCAGACTTTAATACCAGAAAAACTGCCAAACCTGTTAGTATAACAGCCAAGGCAATCATTAATTGTTTGTCAAGTTCCGTATATTCAGAATTCCATCCCACCAGTAGTGATATAGAACCGGGCCCGGATAGCAGGGGCATGGCAAGAGGGGAGAAGGATACGTCAGATTTGGCTTTTGCTTCCTCTTTCACAGCTTTATTGATGGCTCTACTTTCTTCAAACTTTCCACTCAAAAGAGCATAGCCTGTCGTCAGGATAATCATACCGCCGGCTATTCGCATCGCATTAATACTGATCCCGAAAAAGTCGAGGATGGACGATCCGGCGAAGAAAAAAGCTAGCAATATAATGATGAAATAAATACTAGTATTTAAAGCTGTATCATTTCTTTCCTTCTTTGAAAAATCATTTGTCAATGATAAGTACATAGGAATAGCTCCAATAGGATTGACTACAGTTATTAATGAGGCGAAAATGGCTAGGAAAAGATCCAAATTATAAATTTTGTACAAATATAATAAGGTAATGTGACATTATTTAGCTTGTATTTGAAATTATATTTTGTTTATCGACCAATCAGGATATTATCCCTATCAATCAAATTTTTACTCATTAAAAATGATAGATTTGGCAATTGAAAAAATGTATTTAATTACCTCGTCTTCTTCCTCCTTCGAATTGTCAATTATTAGAGAGTTGGGTGCTATCCGCAGCGGACTGTCTACTCTTGTCGAATCAATAATATCTCTACTTCTAATATTGGTTTTAATTTCATCATAACTAGTATCAAAACCCTTTTCTGAAAGCTCTCTAAATCTTCTGGCAATTCTGACTTTCTCGTCGGTTGTTAAATATATTTTTAGCTCTGCGTCAGGCATAACAACGGTTCCAATGTCTCGTCCATCCATAATTACACCTCTTTCGTGCGCTATTACTTTTTGCTGGCGTACAAGAAATTTTCTTACTTCGGATATCTCTGCAACTTGTGAAACATGATTGGAAACCTCCAATGTTCTTATATTTTCAGATACATCAATTCCATTTAAAAATATATGGTTATTACCGTTAGTTGCTATAAATTTTAAATGAATTTTATCCAATGCAGACTTAACTAAGTCATTTTTTGAAATATCAATTTCGTTTTCTAGAAAAAACAAAGTTACAGCTCTGTACATGGCACCCGTATCCAGATACACATAATTGAGTATACGTGCTAATTTTTTTGCAATAGTACTTTTACCACTGGCCGAAAAGCCATCTATTGCTATGTTTATTCGATTTTCCAAAATTAAGATTGAAGCGTTAGCGAGAATTTTTTAAAAAAGAAACAGCCCCGAATCCTCGAGGCTGTGGTTTTTCTAGTATTCATCTTCATTGAAAAGAAAGTCATCCTTTCGTGGGTAATCAGGCCAAATGTCCTCAATACTTTCGAATAATTCTCCTTCGTCTTCCATTTCCTGAAGGTTTTCTATCACTTCGATAGGTGCTCCTGATCTAATAGAATAATCGATGAGTTCATCACGAGTAGCCGGCCATGGTGCCTCTTCTAAATGATGTGCAAGTTCTAGGGTCCAATACATACAATAAAAAATTGAAAATTGGTGGTGAAATAATATTTAAGTCCTTTAAATAATAAAACCATTCGAATAAATCCTTTTAATGAATGTATCCGTGGATAAGCCTAATAATGACTTTATTCTTCTATAAAGTTCCTCGAAAGTAATAAAAAAATATTAAATTATCAACATGGCATCACCATAGCTGTAAAAATTATATTTTTCCTTAATAGCTTGCTGATAAGCTTCCATTAAAAATTCATATTCTGCGAAGGCTGCTACCATTATAATCAAGCTTGACTTAGGTAAATGGAAGTTTGTAACCATTGCATCCGGAATGCTGAAGTCATATTGCGGATAGATAAACTTATTCGTCCATCCTTCGGAAGGTTTTAGAATTCCATCCGCGCTGACAGATGATTCTACAGTCCTGACAGCAGTTGTTCCAACAGCACAGATTTTTTTGTTGAGCTTCTTCGCTCTATTCACCACATCAGCTGCCTTCTGATCAATAATATAATATTCGGCATCCATTTTGTGCTTGGATAAATCTTCTACATCGATACTTCTAAAAGTTCCTAAGCCAACATGAAGGGTTACTTCAGAAAAATTAATTCCTTTAATTTCAAGTCGCTTCATCAATTCTTCACTGAAGTGCAAGCCGGCAGTAGGAGCAGCTACAGCACCTTCATTTTTGGCAAAAACAGTTTGATATCGTTCTTTATCGATCTCCTCCGCATTTCGGCCAATATATTTCGGTAAAGGAACATTCCCAAGGATATCTAAATTTGCCCTGAACTCTTCGTCAGTGCCATCAAAAAGGAATCTTATTGTTCTTCCTCTTGAAGTGGTGTTATCTACGACTTCTGCAACCAATAGATCATTTCCTTTTTTATCAGAAAAATACAACTTGTTGCCAACTCTTATCTTTCTTGCGGGATCGACAAGAACATCCCATAATCTTGATTCTTTATTAAGTTCTCTTAACAAGAACACTTCGATATTGGCGCCGGTTTTCTCTTTCTTACCATAAAGTCTAGCCGGAAACACCTTGGTATTATTGAAGATAAATACATCTTCATCATCGAAATATCCCAGAATATCTTTAAAAACTTTGTGTTCTATCTTTCCGGTTTTCCTATCTAAAACCATCAATCTTGCCTCATCTCTTTTTTCACTGGGATATTGGGCAATTAATTTTTTGGGAAGTTCGAAATCGAAGTGTGATAATTTTGCTCTCATTATTTTAAATAGTATTAATTTAGATGATACTACCTATGTTAAAGTAGGAATATCTTTAAAAGTTCACTTTGCAAAAAAAAAATATATAAACGCTTGAGAAATAACAATAAAAAGGGATATTTCAATATTGAAATACCCCTTCTCCATTCTTTTCAATCAATATATTAACTCACTTTTGTTACAATTGAACTAAAAGACTCAGGGTGATTCATTGCTAAATCTGCCAAAACTTTTCTATTCAAAAGAATTTCATTAGACTTAAGTCCGTGCATAAGTTTGCTGTAAGTAGTGCCATTCATTCTGGCAGCAGCATTGATTCTAGCAATCCAAAGTCTTCTGAATGCTCTCTTTTTGTTCTTTCTATCTCTGTAGGAGTATAGTAAACCTTTTTCAAGTGCATTTTTGGCTACAGTATAAACTTTTGACCTTGCACCAAAATAGCCTCTAGCGGCTTTTAAAATTTTTTTTCTTTTCGCTCTTGAAGCGACAGCGTTAACTGAACGTGGCATAGTTTGTTGTTTTAGTACGGCATTGGGGCTTATTATTACTTAAGCTCTAAACCAATACCCTCGTTAAAAATATTTTATAATAAGCAAAGCATTCTTTTAGCTCTTGCTTGCATCGTAATGTCCATTACAACGGAGCCTCTCAATCGAGTTTTAGCCTTTTTGGTTTTCTTTCTCATCAAGTGAGACCTGTTGGCTCTCCAGTGCAATACTTTTCCTGTTCCAGTGACTTTAAATCTCTTTTTCGCACTAGAATGCGTCTTCATTTTAGGCATCTTCCTGTACTTTTATTAATTGGATTGCAAAATTAGAATAAATAATTGGTTAATCGCAATTTATTTGATTATTTTTTTCTTGGAGCTATCATTACAGACATTTTTCGACCCTCAAGCTTCGGCATAGCTTCCGCCGCACCCTCCGCATCCAATTCCTTGATGAATTTTAATAATAATAATTCACCTCTATCTTTAAACACAATACTTCTCCCTCGAAATTGTACGAAAGCCCTTACTTTAGAACCCTCTTCGAGGAATTTTTTTGCGTGTTTAACCTTAAATTCAAAATCATGATCATCGGTATTCGGACCAAAACGAATTTCTTTAATCACCGTTTTAGAGGTCTTTGCCTTGATTTCCTTTTCCCTTTTCTTTTTCTCGTAGAGGAATTTGTTGAAATCAATAATTCGGCATACCGGGGGATTGGCATTGGGCGAAATCTCTACCAAGTCTAATCCTGCTTTCTCTGCCCACATTTTTGCATCGCGCGTCCTGTAAACTTCTCCTGCAATAAATTTTTCACCGATAGCTTCTGAAACACTGTCTATATTTTCTCCGACTAGCCTTATCTCAGGCACTTTAATGTTTGCATTAATTCTAAGCTCGTTTTGTTTTTCTGTTGGTTTGGCCATATAAATTTTAAATACTAAAAAAATTGGTTTATCGCTTAATTTTGTTTTAAACTTGTTACAAAAATATACTAAAAATAGTACACCAAGTATAAACAAGGTGCACTATTCTTAAAATAATTTTAAATTATTAATCCTCAACATCGGAAATCACCTCCGAATCCTTCTCAATAACAATGTTATTTCTCTCCTCGTTGATTTTCGCAACCATTGAGCTACCCTCCTCAGGATTAGTGTTAAGTATGAATTCTGCTAATGGATCTTCAAGATATCGCTGTATTGCTCTTAGAAGTGGTCTAGCTCCAAATTGTGGGTCAAATCCCTTTTCTGCTACAAAGATCTTAGCTTCATCAGATAAAGATAACTTAAAGCCTAAGTTTTCGATCCTCGCATAAAGATCCTTCAAAGAAACATCTATTATTCTAATGATATCAGCTTGATCTAAACTATTAAATACAACTACATCATCAATTCTATTCAAAAATTCAGGGGAGAAAGTCCTCTTTAATGCATTTTGTATCACTGATTTAGAATAATCCTCCGCAGAATCCTGTCTGGCTTTGGTGGCAAAACCTACTCCCTGACCGAAATCCTTCAACTGTCTAACACCTATATTAGATGTCATAATAATCAAAGTGTTTTTAAAATCCACTTTTCTACCTAAACCATCAGTCAATAAACCATCATCCAGTACCTGTAATAGTATATTGTATACATCCGGGTGTGCTTTCTCGATTTCATCTAGTAACACTACGGAATAAGGCTTACGTCTCACTTTCTCAGTCAATTGCCCGCCTTCTTCATATCCAACATAACCGGGAGGAGCACCTATCAATCTTGAAACTGAGAATTTTTCCATATACTCAGACATATCCAAGCGTATTAAAGCATCATCAGAATCAAAAAGATATCTGGCTAATTTTTTTGCTAACTCAGTTTTACCTACTCCTGTTGGACCTAAGAAAATAAATGAACCAATTGGTTTTTTCGGATCTTTCAAGCCCACTCTGTTTCGCTGAATGGCTTTCACAACTTTTTCAATAGCAACATCCTGACCGATTACCATATCACGCATATCCTGTGTCATGCCTATTAATTTGGCACTCTCACTTTGAGCTACTCTTTGAACAGGAATTCCTGTCATCATCGCTACCACCTCAGCAATATCTTCTTCGGTAACAGGATATTTTTTCGTTTTAGCCTCCTCTTCCCACTGAAGTTTCATTTCTTCGAGTTCCTTGGTCAGTTTGCTTTCATTATCGCGTAAGTCTGCAGCCTTTTCATACTGTTGACTCTTAACCGCTTTATTCTTTTGCTCTTTTAACTCCTCAATTTTCTTTTCCATATCCTCAATATGCTTGGGAACATGAATATTTTTAAGATGTACTCGGGCTCCGACTTCATCCATTACATCAATGGCTTTGTCAGGAAGGAATCTATCTGAAATATATCTATTAGATAATTTAACACAAGCAGCTATCGCCTCATCTGAGTAGGTAACGTTGTGGAAATCTTCGTATTTATTTGAAATATTTTTAAGAATAGATAAAGCTTCTTCAGGTGAAGGTGGCTCTACCAAAACTTTTTGAAATCTACGATCTAATGCGCCATCTTTTTCTATAAATTGACGGTATTCATCCAATGTGGAAGCTCCAATGCACTGAAGTTCACCGCGCGCCAAAGCCGGTTTGAAAATATTAGATGCATCCAAAGAACCTGTTGCTCCTCCGGCTCCTACAATAGTATGAATCTCATCTATGAACAAGATTACATCGCGTGTTTTTTCCAGCTCGTTCATGATCGCCTTCATCCTTTCCTCGAACTGACCTCTATATTTGGTTCCGGCAACTAAAGCTGCAAGGTCAAGCATCACTATCCTTTTGTTAAAAAGAGTACGTGAAACTTTTCTTTGCATAATTCTTAATGCCAATCCCTCCACAATAGCAGTTTTACCTACTCCGGGCTCACCTATTAATATAGGATTATTCTTCTTCCTTCTGGATAGAATTTGAGAAACCCTTTCGATTTCACTCTCCCTTCCAATAATAGGATCCAATTTGCCTTCTTCAGCCAATTTGGTAATGTCACGACCGAAATTATCCAAAACAGGAGTTCTCGACTTAGAATTTCCTTTCCTTTGGTATTTGGCTGTACCTTCATCTTCAAACTGTGAAGGCATATCTGAATCAGATGCATTAAAAATATCCGGACCTTCTTCCATATCACCTTCTTGCAGTAAATAATCCAACTCAGTTTTATAAGTTTGATAATCTACTTCAAATTGTTCTAATATTTTCGATGCCGTATTGTCTTCATGCTTGAGAATAGACAATAGGAGATGTTCCGGAGAAATTTCATCTCTTTTAAAGACACGTGCTTCCAGAAATGTAACTTTTAAAACTTTTTCTGAATGCTTATCTAATGGTAGACTACCAACATTTAAACCGGCTCTGGCAGATTTTTGCTTATTGACATTTTTTTCAATAGTATCAGTAAGCTCATCAAGATCCACACCTAAAGAAAGCAAAACTTTTGTTGCTAAACTATTTTTATCCTGTATCATTCCGAGCAATAAATGCTCAGTACCAATATAGTTATGGCCCAATCTCATTGCTTCCTCTCTACTTTGAGAGATTATTTTTTTAACCTCAGGTGAAAATTTTTTATTCATCCTAACTTTTTGACTTTTCTTATTTACACAATAATAGAACTTATTATTGAATTTTGCAATATTTTAGCACCTCGATGCTAAATTAAAACTAAAATTCTAAATGAAGAACTATCTGTATTAACGACATTAGGTCAAAAAAAGTTATTTTTTAACGCTTTTTAAGATTTCTATAACAATAAAAGGAGCATAAGAAAGTAATGTTTGAAATATCACAACAGAAATTTTGACGTTTAAAATTGGATTTTAACTATCTTGTGCAAATTTTTTAAGGTTCATTAAGCAAAACACTATGGAACGGTGTTAATGAACTAAAATGTAAAAAACAACCAAAAACGTATGAAATATTCGATTGATAAAAGAGATAAACTAGCTATTCTTTCAGTAGGTGAGGAGAATTTGAATTCTATTGTAGCGCCCACTCTAAAATCTGATCTTGTTATATTAAGAAATGAAGGATTAGAAAATTTAGTTATTGATCTATCTAATGTAAAATATATTGATTCAAGTGGTTTGAGTGCAGTACTTACAGGAAATAGATTGTGGAAGGATTTCGGATCATTCATTTTGGTTGGTGTTAATAATCCGGCGGTAAAAAAATTAATCGAAATTTCGAGACTCGACTCTGTATTAACCATCATTCCCACAGCTGAAAAGGCGAAGGACTATGTATATATGATGGAGCTGGATAAGCAAATATCATTTGAGGAGGAATAATATAGTGTGACACAATTCAAACTTACTATACTGGGCTGTAATTCAGCTGTCCCCGCTAAAAACAGATATCCAACTTCTCAATTATTGGAATGGGAAGGGAATGCTTGTTTAATAGATTGTGGTGAAGGAACCCAGATGCGGTTTATCGATTTGAATATAAAACGTGGGAAAATAAGTCATATATTTATAAGTCACATGCATGGAGATCATATATTTGGTCTGCCGGGTCTAGTGAATTCCTATATTCTTATGGGCAGAACAAAACCATTAAAGATTTATGGTCCGGTTGGATTAAGAAAATATCTGGATATATCTGTAGATTTTGATCGAATTCCTGCTGATTTCGATGTGGAGGTTATTGAGTTGGAAGATGATTCTATCAAAGATTTGGTAGAATTTGGGGGAGTAAAAGTTTCTACTGTAAAATTGAATCATAAGATTCCTACTACAGGTTTTATTTTTAGACATTTCTCACAAGATAAGAAACTGAATAAGCAGAAAATAGTGGAAATAGGTTTTTCCGTTGATGAGATAAAATTATTGTTGCGTGGGGAAGATGTAGAGCGGACTGATGGAAGTATATTCCGAAATGAAGATTTTACTTTTCCGGATGAAGTTCCTGCCAGCTATGGTTATTGTTCTGATACAAAATATACTCCGGAATTGGCTGAGTCTTATTCTGAAGTATCTTGTTTGTACCATGAAGCGACATTCCTGAATGATATGATGGAACAGGCCGAAAAAAGATTTCACTCCACTGCTGAGCAGGCGGGTGATATTGCAAAATTGAGCAATGTGAAATCATTAATCTTAGGTCATTTCAGTAACCGTTACGGAAACATGAATGATTTTAAGAAGGAAGCAGGTATCAATTTCAGTCCGGTTTTTATCGCTCAAACTGGAAGAAAGTTTACAATTTCTAATGAGGGAGTAGAAGAAGTAGAAAATTTGCAAGATCTAAAATGATGATTTTCAGAAATTTGAGATTTTCCTCGGTAATTTTTATTAAATAAATATAATATTTCTTTGGTTTTCGAAAATCTTAACTTAAATTTGCATCGCTTTAGCAGGGAAGCTTGCTAAAATGTAACAAAATCAACAGATTCCGTAGCTCAGCTGGTAGAGCAATACACTTTTAATGTATGGGTCCTGGGTTCGAATCCCAGCGGGATCACTTGAAAGCCTCAATGAAAATTGGGGCTTTTGTTTTTTTCATTTTTTTCATCAATGTGATCTTCTTCATTCTTCTCTTTTCATATTTATTTTCTACATTTTTTATATTTATTTTTACCCTTGAACTTTAAAAGTTTAGTTTCTTTACTTTTATTGGAAATAGGAATTTTGCTACAATGTAAATATGATTTTGAAATTATTTCTAAATAATTGGACATGAGATTTTTACACACCGCTGACTGGCACATCGGTCAGTTTTTTCACGAATACGATCGCGCATACGAGCATCAGCAATTTTTGAATTGGCTCTTAGACACACTGGTTTCAGAAAAGATAGATGTCCTTCTCATCAGTGGTGATGTCTTTGATTTATCCAATCCCTCTGCCTCTTCAGTTAAAATGTTCTACACTTTTCTGAATAAGGCAATAAAAGCGAATCAGGGTTTACAAATTGTTATCACAGCGGGTAATCACGACTCAGCTTCCCGTCTTGAATCACCCAAACCCCTACTAGAGTCATCCAATATTCATATTATTGGTTTGGTTCAAAAAAATGATAATGGCGAAGTTGAATACGACAAATTACTGATTCCTATTGTAGATCATGAAGGAAATATTAAAGTTTGGTGCCTCGCTATTCCCTTTCTGAGGCTTGGAGATTATCCGTCGAGACAAGAAGGGGCAAATTCCTATTTAGCAGGAATTACTGCCATTTATAAAGAGAGTTTTGAATTTGCTTCTAAACAATTGAAGTCGGGACAATCAGTGATAGCAATGGGACATCTACATGCCCAAGGTGCCGAAATTTCAGACATGGATAAATCGGAAAGACAAATAATGGGAGGGGTGGAAAGTATTTCTGCTTCAGTTTTTAACGAAGAAATTAAATATGTGGCTTTGGGCCATATTCACAAAGCTCAAAAGGTAGGCGGGAAGGAGCATATTCGGTATTGCGGCAGCCCATTACCCATGTCATTTTCAGAACGAATGTATAAGCATCAGGTGATAGTTTTCGATATAATTAATAATGAGTTGAGTAATTTGAAATCTGTGGAAGTTCCTGTCATTGTTCCCTTGCTTTGTATTCCGGTCAAGCATCAAAGTCTGGAAGAGGTGCTTATTTTATTGGAACAATTACCATTAAAGGAAAATGATTCACATCACTCACCCTATTTAGAGGTTCGCATTTTGTTGGATGGTCCGGAACCATCATTGAGGCATAGGGTTGAGACCATTTTAGAGGATAAAAATGTTAGACTTGCAAAAATAGATGTTAAATACCCCATGAAGGAGAAGGTGGCACATAATCATATCTATCAGGAGCAGCTTCAGGAATTGCAACCGCTTGATATTTTTAAGACCGTTTTTAAAAATAAATATCAGTCGGACGTTCCGGAATCTTTAGAGCAGCTATTTGTAGAAATTTCAATGGAGGTACAAGAGTAAATACTATTTAAATGAAGATTTTAGCCATTCGAATTAAGAATTTAGCCTCTTTGGAAGGGGAAACGGAGATTGATTTTACCCAAGAACCTTTACAATCTGCGGGTATTTTTGCTATCACCGGGCCAACCGGGGCGGGCAAGTCGACTATTTTAGATGCCCTGTGTCTTGCGCTTTATGGTAAAACACCGCGCTACATTCAAGCCAAGGAAATGGGTATTGATATTATTGATGTTAAAGGCAGTACCATAAGTCAAGGTGACGTTCGGGGAATTCTGCGGGATGGAACAGGGGAGGGTATGGCACAGGTTGAATTTGAAGCGATTGATAGAAAAATTTACAGCGCTACTTGGCAAGTGAGAAGAGCGAGAAATAAAGCAGAAGGGAATATCCAGCCAGATACTATCCAACTTTTTAATATTACTGAAAATAAGGAAATTCCCGGTAGGAAATCTGAGATCTATCCCGAAATAGAGCGATTGGTAGGTTTGAATTTTGAACAATTTACTAGATCAGTTTTACTGGCTCAGGGTGATTTTACAGCCTTTTTGAAGGCGGGAAAGGACGAGAAATCAGCTTTGCTCGAAAAGCTCACCGGAACACACATTTATTCGGAGATTTCCAGAAAAATATATGAAAGACATAAAGAAGAGGAGCAAAACCTTCGGGAAATTGATCTTCGGAAAGAGGGTATTTCTATAAAAACTGAAGAGGAAGTACATACTTTAGTTGCAGAAAGTGAAACATTAGCAGAAAATATTCAATCCAAGTCGAGAGAAGTGGATATTTTGGCAAATGAAATAAATTGGCATCAACAAGCAAAATCTTTAGAACTGA
>CALCSX010000286.1 GCA_937894165.1 uncultured Saprospiraceae bacterium
TTAGAATATGACAAAGTGTTTTCCCACTGCCATATGGATACCCTTCCAATACTCTTGGATACCGAAGTCTTATCAACATTATTCTGCGCATCATTTAAATAAAATAATGGCCTATAAGAATCATTTAAAATATATGCCATATCTATTCCACCACTCGTCGTAAACTTCAATCCATCAATAATTTCCAATTCTCCAATGACATTTCCGACCAATTTATCAACTCTTGTTTCTCCCGTTTGGATTTCCATCAATGCCAAAGGATTTACCACTTCTGCACCCACAAGTCTGGAAATCCCGTAAGTTTGCCCTGCTGCATTTCTTAAAACCGGTTGATTGGAATAAGGTGGGCTAGCCAAAATAGTGGGATCCTCTTCATATAAAGGTGTCAATGGATCCATATTTAAAGCACTGCTGTAAGGTCCGTTGAAGGATGCATTACTAGCAACTCCTCTTCTGACAATATGTGTGTAAGCTAAATTACTACCAAACCTAAATCTTTTAGTGACCTGATGATCAGAATTGATCCTTGCTGTCATTCTATCAAATTGCGATCTACTCCCCCCGATGATACCCTCTTGGGTAAAATAGGACATCGAAGCAGCGTAGGTTGACTTTTCACTTCCTCCGGAAATTGATAATTCATGATTAGTCATCGGAGCGTTCGCGACGAAAAGATGATCTTGCCAATCAGTATTATGTGCCGGTATTTCGTTGAGGTCAAAAGGTTCCGTTAAACCGGAATTTCTCGCACCTTCATTCATTAACATTCGATATTGCTCTGCATTGAGCATATCCATCTTTTTGGCGACATTTTGAATACCATAATATCCGGAATAAGTCACGTTCATTCGTCCGGATTGACCTGTTTTTGTAGTAATCAAAACCACCCCATTCGCTGCTCTTGCACCATAAATCGCTGCCGAAGCTGCATCTTTCAATACATCGATTGATTCGATATCCCCCGGATTCAAATAATCAATTCCACTTACTGCCAATCCGTCAACTATAAATAATGGACTTGCATTTCCCGTAGTACCCACACCACGAATCCTAATCGTTGGAGCTTCCCCCGGCTGACCCGAAAGATTGGTAACTTGCACTCCTGCTGCTCTACCTTGCAAGGCCTGCTCTACTCTGAGAATTGGAGTCGAAGTAATTTCCTTAGAATTTATTGTTGAAATAGCTCCGGTAACCACTTTTTTCTTCTGGGTGCCATATCCCACCACCACAACTTCATCCAAAACTTTTAACTCAGGACTCAATTGAATGTCGATGGTGTTTCTTCCGTTAACCGGAAATGTGGACTTGGTATATCCCAGAAATGAAACCTCCAAGGAAGCTTCCGGCTGAGATACTGTCAATGAATAATTCCCATCAACATCTGTAACTACACCATTCATAGTCCCTGCTTCCAATACCGTAACACCGATTAACTCCTCCCCATTTTCCGCATCTACCACCTTACCACTGACCTGAATTGACTGCGCTTGCAAAAACATAACATTAAAGCAAAAACAACACAGTACTATCAATTTAGAAGTGTAAAATCTATATTGCATATAATATTTTTTAAATTTTTACTGTAAATACCCCGTATAAGAAGGGTTAATCCCTAAATTTCTTCAAAAACCCTGATATAATCAATTTTCATTTTCTGATCGAAGACTGTTGTTGCGTCAGGATTGCCGGGCCAGTTGCCCCCCACCGCAATATTCAAGAGAAGAAAAAACTCCTCACGAAACTCAGACATATGATCAGGTGTAATATTTATTTCGTTGAATTGGTAATCATCAACCAACCACTTAATTGAGGCCTCATCCCAAATTATTGAAAAAACATGATAAGAATTTGCAAAAATTCCGGAGTCAAGTTTATAGCCCTTACCTGACAATTGTCTGCCATTATTATTCCAATGCAAAGTTCCATGAACTTCGTTATCTCTACTTTGCCCCCCAATCAATTCCATGATATCGATTTCTCCACAACTCGGCCACCCCACAGTCTCGATATTATTTCCCAACATCCAAATAGCAGGCCAAATCCCCTGACCCTGAGGCAGTAATGCTCTCACATCGATTCTACCATATTTAAAGGTCTTCTTGTTTTGGGTTTTAAGTCTTGATGAAGTATAATTAAACCCATTCAATAACTCATTTTTCGCTGTTATCGTTAAAGTACTGTCACCTAATGTGGTATTCTCCATTGTATAATATTGCAATTCATTGTTGCCCCAGCCACATAGATCGGGACATCCATTACCAATTTCAAAAGTCCATACAGACAAATCCAAGGAAGTACCGTTAAATTCATCACTCCAGCCCAAATTATATCCTTCATATTCCAAGGGAGACATATACCCTTTTGA
>CALCSX010000287.1 GCA_937894165.1 uncultured Saprospiraceae bacterium
TATCTTGTAAGGGTGCTTTATTATAAATTGCAGAATTAATCTTTTTTTCCGTAAATATTTGGTAGGGCATCTAGATTATATGTTTCTCAAGGAAAGCTTTCATTTCAATAGCGGGTTTAGCTAATTTATACTTGGGACTAAATAAATCGTTGTATAAATCTTCTAAATCTTCCTTCAATTCAGAAAGCGTTCGATCTAGATCATCTCCATAAGCATGTAAATTCAGTTTATCTATTACAGCTAAATATTCATCTGTTTTTTCAATCTTTACTGTCAGAGACTTTTTAAGTTGAATATTTCCAATACTATGAATAAAAGTAATCATGCTAATTTTTCTACCTAAAGCTCTAAAATCCAGGCTACAAAACCCATTGAATGTTTATTAAGTGCTAATATATTAGATTTTTTAATATTCAACTCTTATATCGAATCCATCTATTAATATTAGGAACAGGTGGAACATACTCAGCAAGCCCTAACTTTATTAATATGGGCGGCATATAAGAACCTAATTGACCTTTATTTGAAAAATCTCTTAAGAAAGCTTCAAAGGTGTTAGAATGTGGCTTATTCTTATTTGAGCCAATACGAATTCCGGTTGCTCCTTTGGTCTTTAGAAATCCAATCGCTTTATCAATAATTTCATCCGGAGACAACCCTTCTCGAGCAAATACCACATTGGCTTTTCCATCAGGATGCTGCCTGCCAGTTCTGCATTGTATAGCATTATCTTCTACCTTTACTGAAAATTGGCTTATACCACTAGGAGAAAACCAAGTAGTTAGGATGAAATACATGAATTGTCACGATAATAAAGCTTTATCCTACACACGGATCCTAACTGTGAAACGAATCTCAAGAACCTGACCAACTCAAAACCCAGAACAGCCGAAGGCTACAGAACGGTCGATAGACCTCAAAACAGCGAAGCGACAAAACGGTCGCTAGACCTTAGAACAGCCGAAGGCTACAAACGGTCGCTAGTCCTCCCCTCGCCTCACACTCAAAATTCCCCAAACCACCCACAGCAATCTAAATCCCTCCACATCCGTCGTCATCCCCATACCTGCCAAAAAAATGAAAAGAAAAACCGGCACAACCATCCCTCGCTCAGCCTTCAAAATTCTCGAAAGTCGCGAAAGGGGAAGGAAAATGGCAGCCAATAGTGCAACCAATCCCGGCCAGCCCAATTCGATAAAGGTGCCTAAATATACATTATGCGTCTGCGGTGAAATGCCTTGAAAGCAACCTAAATAACGGGGGTCCTCAGGAACAAATTCAGAAAAATTATGAACTGAATTGCCCAGCCCAATACCCCAAAAGCCTACGGAATCCAGAATAGAAATCTGGTAATATCGCATCAGGTAATATATTGACTCAAAAAAAGAAGTGCCGAGTACCTCAAAAGCGGGATCATTCAGACATGTGACAAAACCGACAAAATTATTTTCCGAGCCTGTCTTATTCAAGTCGACCGGGATATAGAGGGTGAAGAATTGTTGTATGATGAGAAAGAATACAAATATCAGCGTCCATGAAATACGCCATTGGAAATCAGGGCGACGATGCATCAGGTATAGAAAACCCATGAGCAGAAAGTAAATAGGAAGATTTTTATTTACTGTCAGAAGTGCAACAGATATCAAAAGTAGGAGTGCGGTGATATTTATTCTATCCGGCCTGGTCTCTAGAAGGTCGTTCAGAAAAAAATATGTCGGCAACGATATAACTGCTAATAACATCGTAGGGGAATAATGCCAGCCCTCCGGTCTAAAAAAAGTTCCCAAATAGGGGTAAGAAGTATCTTGTTCTCTAAAAAGCCCCAAAAACCCTTCAGAATATAATAAAATTGTTGTTAAATCAAATAAAATAGGGATGCAGAGCAATACTGTCATGCAAATTATCCCATAATAAAGCCAGTTTCGATAATTAAATAATATATCCGCTTTGAGCCAAAAAACATAGGCAACCGCCAGCAAATACACCTTGCCCAACAGTGTCAAGTAGATACCCGAATCTACAGACTTCGGAGCAGAAACGAAACAAATAAGTACATACAAAATCAGCGGCCAGGCTGCACGAATGAACTCTTTGATCAAACTCAGACTAAAGAAACTTCGATGGTAATACAGCGCCAGCAGTACAAAAATATACTCTGATAGCTGATAGTTCTGACTTAATAGCGGTGGAATTAGAAGATAGGAAAATGCAAGAGAAACAATGTAGGCAATGAGGAGAATTGGCCCAAGGGGGGATTGGGCGTGGAGGGATAGTGAAGTAATGGGTTCTTGATTCTCTATGAGCTGTCTTCTTTGTAAATTGAAGGTAAATTAATTGATTCTTTTCAAATAAAAAAACGGGAAATTTCCTCAGAATTCTCCCGTCTAAAAATGCATGGTCAAGCACAACATTACATTTTTCAAATATAATACTTTTACATCAAAAACTTTAATCTTACAAGAATATATTTGAAAAAAAAAACTATCTCTTGCTCAGGTTTCTTCATTTTTCCAAAACCAAGAACTTGTTGTTTAATCCCCAAACCGCTCTTCACGCCGCTCCTCGAGCCACCGGCGAGCCTCTTCGCTCCCTTAAAAAACTCTCAAACACTTTGCATCTTGGCACCTTCGCGAGCCACCAAAAAATGCCGTCGCTCCTTGAAAACGCTCCTCACGATGCTCAACAGCCGATAGGCGATGGTGACTGAGAGGTATCTAAGAGCATTAGTTACTTTACTTTCTTTCTTGATTTCGATTCACTGTGAGACCGAGCATATGCCTTATCCACCGCTTGTGAAATCTCGGTGGATTGTGAGGATGTAAACACAACGGCTCTAAATTCTCTTTTCTTGCCCTTAGATTCAATAATGATTTTACCGGAAGTAGCATCTCCTTTATTAGACGCTTTTGCCAAAAAGGAAATTGGATCTTCCGGATTTAAAATTGGTTTGTTTTTTGTAAAAAATATCATCTTGCATTAATTTTTCCTAGAAGAGTGAAGCAAAATAAAATGCAAGGAATTAATCAAGTTTATTTCGTAGTAGTTCTTCGTAATTTTTTTTACTAAGCGTACACTTTATAAACTGATTATACTCCTCCTTATTTAAATATAGTTGACTCGCTAATTGCTTGGCTTTTCCTTGGTTAAAATCTTTATCATGAGGATTCGGAATTTTAATCATGCCAAAATAATGTCCATCGAGTACTAGTTTCCCTGAATCATGTTTACCTCTCTTTTTTTGTTCTAGAGGTGCTTTATTATAAATAGCGGAATTAATCTTTTTTTCTGTAAATATTTGAT
>CALCSX010000288.1 GCA_937894165.1 uncultured Saprospiraceae bacterium
TTTTTGAAGATGAAAGTTTCGAAGAATGGAGCAAGTAAATCAATATGAAATTGTATTGGTCAACCTTGATCCCACGATAGGAAGTGAAATGAAAAAGACTAGACCTTGTGTAGTATTGTCTCCAAATGAAATGAATAAGTATTTACAAACAATTGTTGTTGCTCCAATGACTACTAGTTCTAAGCCATATCCTACAAGAATTGAAATAAAACATAATTCAACTATAGGATGGATAGCATTAGATCAAATACGAACAATTGACAGAATTCGTATTGTCAAACGTTTTGCAACTTTGAATGACAAGGAAATTGAAGGAGTAAAAAACGTGATTAAAGAAACGTTTGTGGATTAGATAAAATACTTGGGCTAATTCCTTTTCCTCCAAATCGCTTTTTGAAAAGCTCGACAAGCAAGGCGCAGTCATTGCATGCTTAATAATTCTCATTAGCTTCTCATTTTTTACGGCTTGGCTGTTTGGTTAGCCGGCAAACTACCAGTGGAACTCCTAATAGATGATGTATTCGACCCACGCTGGGGTCGGACGGTTTAACATGGTTTTTTCTAATATAATTTGACCTCATCCGAGGTCATTTGATGCATTTATTTAACCAAACTGACATAAGGACACTATTCGATACCTACGGCATCGGACTAATTTCATTTATTTTTTCTACCCACATTAGATGCCTAACGGCATCATTTTCTGGAACTAAAATATATTGAGAAACTAGAAATTTTACAAATAGGGAATAAATTATTTGAAAAAAGAAAACTATATAAGTAACTCTAACACTTTCTCGAACCGCTCTTCGAAATGCTCGACAAGCGTAGCGCCGTCCACTCTTTGCACGCTTAATAATGCCGCTCGTTTATCCCTTCTTTGCTACTTGGTGGCTTTGCTACCAACCGAAAATGGAGGAAATTTCTATTCCAATAATATTGGGAATGATATTCTAATTCAAAAATGGGCTGATTCTATATACAATTATAAAAATTTACCTACATCCCATCATACTCCTCAATAATACCATCCAGCACTTCAATAAACGAATTTAATTCCTCCGGCAAATCACTCTCCACTGCTAAATGAAGCAGAGTAGAATCGGACTTTGAATTGAAATTATATTGATAAATCTTGTTAGACGCATCGGTGGGAATATCTGCATCTTCACCCGGCCAGTACAAATCTTGTAGTTCGATAGTTGAAAGAGTAGCAAGTTTGTCCTTTAGATCAGCTATTTGAGAGTTGCTTATCTGATATACATCCTCTCTGAAAATATTATCTAAACCATTTCGTAAGTCAACTTTCATCTTGCCACTGTGATCAATATCCACATAATATCTGTAATTACTAAAGCCATTCTCGAGTTTATAGGAGATCGAAAACGTGTCTATTTCCTCTTGCTTTTCCTTTTCGCAACTACTAAAAGAAGTGCAGATGAATATTGCTAAAATGAGAGCATAATGGATCTTTATATTCATAATATTAATAATTTATCCCATTAGAATAATGTACATTTTGAAAGATACACTGGAAAATATTCAGTCACCTTGCTAATCACAGTATGTAAGATAAATAATTTATTGTGAAGTATTAAAACAAGTCATTCTATTTGTATAAAATTAATTCATTCTTCTCCTTATCAATTTCCCATTTTCTGAATTTATTAAGGATACTTCTACCACAAAGTAACTTTCCATTTTCGATAATACCGATTTCAACATTTTGAACAATAAAATCTCCGATTGTAATACTTTCTACAATTGCTTTCTGACCAGTAACAATTTGATTGTTCGCTAGGGTGTATTCTATTGAGCCGACATAATTCTCAGGTTTCAAGCCCCCGGATTCTATTAATTCTGCTTCGGTATTTTTGTCAATTATTATATCTACAGCACCGGTATCAAAAGTGTAATATTTTGAAATACCTGATATAGTCAATTTTAGCTTGTATTCATTTCCTAAAAAATCGGTGAGAGGTATTTTGCTGAATTCTTGATCGCCAATTACGTCCTCATACTGAGTTGGAGCTGCAGCTTGAAGGCCTTGTTCAAAATTTGTTACACTAAGAACACATGGTAGAACAGTCTCATTAAATATTTCACTGTTTTCATCATCACTTTTAATTATTTGAGCATAAGTGTATCCTAACTCTACCGCCTTATTGTACACACATTCACAGTAAGTTTCAGCCATTTCCCTCGTCCACTCTGCACTTAATTCCGGATCACGCATGATTTCAAGAGCACATATTTTTATTTCAAGAGTACCCGACATTTCGACATCTTTGTTCGCTGCATAAGTGAAATTTTCATCTATTTCCCTGTTTCCCTCAAGACAATTCATTATTATATTTAAATTTTCACCACTAAACATCAAGTCGAATATTTTATTTTCTTTATGAGCTTTCTCTAAATCCCAGCTATTAATGTTTGGAAAAAGTTCATCACATATACAAGCGCAATATTTATCAGTTTCGACCTGCACTCCTTTAATCTCCATCAATTTGCTATCTGCATTTTTGATGCACTGAGCTAGAATACTACTTCTTTTTCCTGCGATGGAACCGTCTTTAAATTTTACATCCTGCGATAATCCAATTACAGATATCATTGCTATCTGAATAAAAACGATCCCAATCATTATAGTATTTCTCATGATTAAATTTTTAATATCGATAAAACGAATCCACAAAGAAAGTAACTTTAATAGAATGGTGGATCAAAATGTGCTTGGCTACAATTACTTGTTAAAAATGTAAATGTCTTACAGTATTATTAATTTTATTATTTTTCAACAAAAACTTTAATGGTTTTACTTTGGGTTTGTTAAATCACTTCCTTTTAAATAATTTTGAAATTGTCTTGCTCATTTCATCCAACCTGTCAAACGGGTCAATGATGGAGGGATTGTTTAAATCCATTCGAGAATTATTATGAATTCCGAATTGCATCGGATATATCAAGATGTAACTGGTAGCTTTGAAATAGTTATTCAGATAAAAAGGTATTTTAGCCATGTTTTTCTGGTAGGAGGGCTTGTCCTTTCGGCTGAGAATTATGATTAAGTTGTCATCTTTTCGGAAATTGCCGGCAAGTGTGAGAAAATCGTCCCAGTTTTTAAATTCTTCAAAATCTGACTCTATGGGATGTTTAGCTTGCACCTCTTTAATGATTTTCAGTGAACTTTTAGCTCCGTAAAAGATCAATTTAGCTCCTGAGTTTTTGGCTATGTTCCATACTTTAACCAACCAGAAAGGAAATCCAATCTCATTTTCTGCATCTTCGGGCACGATAATAATATGTCTTTTGATCGTCCCAAAAGGCTGAGCAGGCTTGTAGATAAATGTGGTTGTGTTACATTTAGTAAGAATTCCCTCTGTCAAATGTCCAAGAAATGAATCCGAAATACCCTTCTTGATATGCAATCCCAGTATCAAATCCGTAATATTATTTTCCTTCACTACGCCTGTGATGCCATTGACAATATTAATATCGTAGCGGAGAAGTCCTTGCACCAAATTATCGGTGGCAGAAGCTGTTATAGCCGCTGTATTCAATATCTTTTTAGCTTTCTTGTCACTTGAACTGTCAAAGGTGTTGCTGTCAACGATACTAAGAGCAAATAAGCCGTCTTTATTTTTCTTGGATTTTATGGTGATTCCCAGGTTGATTAATTCATCCGTCGTCTCTAAATTGCTGATAGGAATTAAGATTTTCTCATGATTTTCTCTTTCATCATCGTTGGAGTCTGTATTCTCTAATATGGCAATGTTTTTGGCTCCTTTTTGTGCGACGAATGAAGCAATAGTACAGGTAACAAGAATCATTAAAATCGTTCCATTCAGGATAGATTCGCTCAATAATCTAATTGGCTCTCCGGTTTCGGTTTCTCCAATTATTATATTATATCCCACCAAAACAGCCGCCAAGGTCGCCGCCGCTTGAGCATTACTTAAACCGAAAATCAACCTGCGCTCGTCAAGTGAAAAATTAAAAGTCTTTTGGGTAATCCAAGCTGCCAGATATTTTGCCGAAGTGGCAATAATAATCATGACCAAGGCCACTTTTATCGTTTCGAAATCTTTAAAGAAGACGCGATAATCTATCAACATTCCTACTCCGATCAAAAAGAAGGGGATAAATATTGCATTACCGACAAACTCAATTCGATTCATTAATGGAGAAGTGGTTGGGATAAGACGATTGAGTGCCAAACCTGCTAAAAACGCACCAATAATTGCTTCAATCCCTGCCATCTCAGCCAAGACTGCGCCAAGATATACCATTACTAGGACAAAAATATACTGAGAAACATTGTCGTCAAATTTCTTAAAAAACCAACGCGCTATAATCGGGAAAACCAACATTACTATAAGACCAAAAATTAGAATCGAAACTGAAAGCCTTATCCAAAATTCCGTATTCACCTCACCCACTGTCATCCCAACAATAACGGCAAGGACCAAGAGTGCGAGCGTGTCGGTTATCATCGTCCCCCCCACAGTTATATTCACAGCTCTGTTCTTAGCTACGCCCAATTTGCTAATTAATGGATAGGCAATCAGCGTATGGGAGGCAAACATACTGGCTAGCAGGACTGAACTTGGCCATGACATATTCAAGATATGGATGCCAGTAAGGGTTCCCATCGTCATTGGAATAATAAAGGTGTAGAGTCCGAAAACAATGCTTTTAGTGCTATTTTTCTTAAAATCTGCTAAATCTATTTCTAAACCTGCCAAGAACATTATATACAATAATCCGGCAGTCCCTGTGAGGATGATGCTGCTGTCCCTTTCCATCAGATTTATTCCAAATGGACCTATCACAGCTCCTGCGATTATTAGTCCCAGCAAGTGAGGAATTTTTATCTTGTTCAATAGGATAGGGGCGACGAGAATGATTATGAGTATTAATAGGAATTTGAGTACCGGATTGGTAAGTGGGAGGGTTGTCTCGAATATGTTTAGTAGTAGCATAATCGACTATTTAGCTCGAGAAAATAATGAAACCAATAAAATGATACCAATAGTTACCAAATTTCGGGGTAAAAGTAATTATTAAATGTCATTATTATTTTAAAATTTTATTAGAAAAGAATAAGTACAGATAAATTAACTCTGAATTAATTTAATCTGAAACTTCTCAATGGATGGACACAAAAAAAGCCTGTCACTCAATGGAGAAACAGGCTTTTAATACAAACTTATATTGTTTATTTATTCCTATCGTATTTGCAACAGCTGTGCAAATCATTGTAGACTGCATCGTCTGCTTTAGCGTTTTCAGTGTCGTGTCCAACGGCAGTAATCGCACTTTCAAGCTCTTCAAGAGAGGTTTTTTTGGTGTTCATTCTGAAGTTGAGCGTTTGATTCTCCAAATCGTATTCTGCATTTGAAATTCCCTTCACTGAGTTGGCAGCTTTTTCGATTCGATCCTTGCACATATTGCAATTACCTTTTACCATCAATTGATTGGAAATTTCTTTCGTGTTATCGGAATTTTTATTTGAATTGAATTTCACCTTTTCAGTCTCACCTGAAGCCCTTTCTATATTTACATAAGCAGTTGTATAGCCGGCATCGTTGATTTGACGATCCACAGCATCTGCTTTCAGGTTTTTGTCAGCAGGATATTCGAAGTTGACCATTCCGGTGTTCAAATCAATTTTTAGCGCCGAAATGTCCTTCCATTCATTCAATTTCCTGTCAACGCCATTGGCACAGAAAGCGCAGCCCATACCTTCGACTTTAACTGTGAATTTATCTGTTTGAGCCATTAGTGAACTTGCGAAGAAAGCTGTAAAAAAGAAAATTATTATATTTTTCATGATATTATTATTTAAATATTAAAGAATTAAAAAATTAACCTTGAGCCTGCATAGAGAGAATAATTTCTGTCTGCATGACCGAAGGAATTTTGATAAAGTGGCAATTGAAATGCAATTTCGAAAGTTGCATTATCGATTGCGTATTGAACACCCTGTGTATATAACAACACAATGTGATCGGTATTAAATTCCCAGACGGTACTATAATCGAAAAATAAGTTCAATTGCCTGGTGGGATATATAGGTTCAAGTAAGGGTAGACCAAAGCTTAAGTTGTACCTGATGTCATGGTTGTTATTCCCCGGTACATAATTGATACCCAACTCGTTAGATATGCCATATTTAAGTGTTTCGTACCCTACAATGAGAGCTTTGTATGTCTGAAATTCCTGCATACTTAGCATGTGAACGTTTTCGAAGGCGCCTGTGGGCAGATTTTCCACTGCTTTGATAACCATTCTAAGGGTTTTGCCCGTTCTATCCCGTCGATAGAATTGGTATTTCCCGATCAATTGAATGTCTGCCAGACCTGTTTTAGCGTCTATGTTGTCGGTTACAGAAGACATTCGTGACATCATTGGCAATCTTACTCCCAGAAGGAAATCCTTTCCAAAGGTATGTGTAACCGTCAGCGGCATGTATAGATAGTCTGCATCGTCCATGTCACGGTATTCGAATAGGGTTCTGATTTCAGTTCTATTAGAACCTACCATGATAGGATTATCAGAAGTGATGGGTGGCCCTTGTGCAGGTAGTATTATGTGAGTAAAACTCAATAATATACTGATATAGAATATATATTTCATTTTTATAGATGTAATAGATTAATAAATAAGATTATATTTCCAATCGGAATAATCAAATAATTATTTATCTATAACAAGAAACTCTGGAAAAGGACAATAATGCTCCTTTTCAGAGGTGGAGGGATATATTTTTCCGGTAAAAGAGAGGTGAAATGATATAAATTTATTGAATGGGTTTCAAATCCATTATAAATCACAAAATCCTGAAGTATATCAATATTAATTCCATCTACAGCAGCAATCTTAGTTTCGATGTCTAATTGATGGAATTTCAGTTCGTTATTGCAGCAATCTTTATGATCGGAAATTGTAGGTAAAAGATCGAGGTTGAAATCAGTTATTTTATTCCCTTTGATCTCCACCGGAGCACAACATGCTCTAATTACTTTGGATTCTTGTGTATGCTCTTTATGCTCTTTGTCACAAGGTTTTGCTTCCCCAATCAAACTTACATTTTTCACTTCACCCTGACAATAGTGATAATCTGCCGTAATTCCCACAGTGGAAAATAGCAGCACAAATAGCATTGTGAAGGAAGTGAATTTTATATGTTTTTTCGATCTAAGCATTGATACAAATATACGATTTTTATTCTAGAGTGTAATGAATTTCACTAACATTGGCTACAAGACATGAAAGGTTTTTTCATAAGTTATTATTTATAAATGCCTCCCCACGCCCCTCAATCCCCTAAAGGGTAGGCGCTGGCATTGATATTAATTGAATTTTTATTAAATAATTTAATAATTCAAATATTTTCATCCTTTGATATTTAAGTTTAATTAAATGAAAATCAAAGTAATAGAAGCATCACTACTGCCATGACAACCATTGTTACATCTTCAATTATTGTCACCGTCGACATAGGTAGATTAAAAACATCTCCCAGACAGGCACATTTGATTTTACGCTTTTGGAGGTTGCTTTGGATAACTCCAATACTTGCAGTTCCTAATATTACAATCGTCGCAATATTGGTGAAATAGGGTTGAATATCAGTCAGATAAAGGAGACCTAATCCTAGTTCAATAAAAGGATAAAGAAAAGCCCAAAAAGGGACTGCTTTTGCTATTACATCATACATTTGATATGAGCTAGCGAAACCGCTCAAGTTCAGTAACTTAAAGAATGAAAATGTAATAAAAAATCCCGCCATAAAATGCCTCATAAATAACATCCACGAGAAATCTGAAAATGGGTATTGGACCGTTGCAGAAACAAGAAAAATGAAACCTACTATCATAAATAATGGCTTGTAAGTTGCCAGCGTTATTTCAGGTAGGTCTGATGAAAAATTGGAAACAGATTCAGGTTTTTTGGTTTCGGTTTTGGAAGGTGAAATACGGTATTTAGGATGATCTTTAAGAATTTCATTTAAGCTTTCAGAGGATAATTCTTCTGTGGCTTCGATTTCTAATTGTCCTTCTTTAAGGTCAGGTTCCGCTGAGATAATATCAGGATTGCTTTCCAGAAGTGATTTGACTTTGGCTACGCAGGCTCCACAAGTCATCCCGGATATATTGAATTTCGATTTTATTATATTTTCTGTAGAATTCATTATTTCTTAATTTGATTACAAAGATCAGATTTAAAAATGGGGTAGAGTTTCAAAATTATGGGTAATACTTATAGAATTATGGGGGGCGTATTAAGATTTTGGACTGAAACCGAGATTTTGGATGCCTGCGGCATATTTTTTGCCACGAATGCACGAATCGTGGATCACGTAGAGACGTAGGATTTCTACGTCTCTGAATCACACGTCTCCCGCAGATTACGCGGATTTCGCAGATGGGATGCCGATGGCATGGGTGGGGTGTCTCACAGATTTCACGGATTACACAGATTTTGCACAGATTTTGGATGCCTGCGGCATATTTTTTGCCACGAATGCACGAATTGTGGATTTCTTCCTCTTCTGATTCCTAGGTCTCTGATTCTACGTCTCTGATGCCTACGTCTCTGATACCATCTCTGATTTAATTAGAGAGTATCTAAAGATTTGCGGTGGAGATTTTTTTGATTTTTGTAGGCGGTCGGGGATATTCCAGTAAATCTTTTAAACTGAGAGGAGAGGTGGGCCGGGTTGGAGTAGTCGAGGCGGTAGGCTATTTCGCTGATGGAGAGTTCATTGTAGGAGAGGAGTTCTTTGACTTTTTCAATTTTTTGTTTTTGGAAGTAATTTTCGATGGTGATGCCTTGATTTTGGGAGAAGAGCTTGCTGAGAGAGGAGTAGTCGGTTTGCAATTCTTTAGAGAGGACCTCGGAAAGTTTTACGTTGTGTATGGGTTTGTCGTAATGGGTGATATCGATGAGTATGGTTTTTATTTTTTCTATGGTTTGATCGTTTTTGTCTTCCAAAATTTCGAAACCGTGGGAAAGCAATTGATCGGTGATATGGAGATTTTGTTCTTCGGTCAAAGGGGAGGCAAGGTGGGCTATGCCGAGGTTAACCTCCTCGAATTTTGCATTATTGGCATTCAAAACTTCTTTGACCGTGCTGATGCAGCGTGGGCAGACCATGTTTTTTATATGGAGGGTACATTTTTGCATGGATGAAGTGTTGAATTCTATAAAACGTTAGCAGAGGATATATGTTTATTTCAAAATAGGCAACCTGTGACAAAGGAGCGTATGACATCATCATCTATGGTTATTATCCGGTATTTTTAGCTCTATAACTTTTATTGAACCTTTAATAGCAATAATTTTGCTTATATAATTTTGAAATTCTGTTGATTCATCGACTTTTCTAGAGTCTGAATACATATATTTAATTCCATAATTTCTCACCATATCATCTATCCATTCAATTGGAAGATTATCAGAGTCAAATATATGACCCATTTTGTCAATTTTGTATGAAAATATATATCCGGATTTATCATTCAAGATGATACAGTGTTCAGACTGTGGCACTAAATTTTTTAGTTCTTCAGAATAGATAAATAAATCATTATTAAAGTATGTTTTCTCAACACTCCAATTCTGATCCATTTTAGCTGAAGTGTAGACAGAACTGATTGTGCAGATTAATAACATTATATATATTCCAAATCTTATTCTTAGTATTCTTGAAACTCCAAATGCAATTAATATGTATAGCCATATTAGAAATGGGAACATATAATAATCATGCACTATTCCAATTGGTTTAAACTCAAGGATTAAGTAGAAGAATGTAATCCCTATCAAAGAAATTAGCCACTTATTTTCTCTCCAATTTTTTAAATACCCATATACTCCAATTGCTAGAATGCACCATATTGGAATTGATAAAAGAATATGAGGGAACATTGTTGTTAAATGATAAATTCCTATGTTTAAATATTCTTCAATAATAAATTGTTCATCTAATTGACCGGTTAGAATCGGATTTCCGGTCCAACTAGGCATTACCCAGAAATACCATGCTATTGCAGGTAAAAGAAATATAAATTGAGGTAATGCATAGTTTCTTAAGGAAAGTATTGGACTTGCTCCATTAAATATGTTCTTAAGGAAAAACCAAATACTTAATATTGATACCATTAAAAATGGCAATTTGCATAATGTAGCCATCATTAAAGCGAGACTTGCTATGACGAGATGAGTTTTTTTGTTAGTTTTTCTATGTTTAAGAATAAACAAGATGTATAAAAAACTAAAAGCAAGTGCCAGGTTATCAGGGATAGGATTTATTGTGTAGAAATAGAATAGCGGTGAAAATTGCAGTAAAATTGAAGAAAATACGGCAGTGGGCCAGTCGTCAAAAATATCTTTGATAATAAATGTAAAAGTGAGAATAGTTATCAAGCCAATAAGGAATATCGAAACTCGTACAATTCTTATATCTTCTGAGAAGATTTTTTGAAATTGAGCTATGCTCCATTGCATTAATGGGAATTCATATCTCTGGATATTGTCTTTGCCTCCATTAAAACTGTTGATTCTTGGATTTAATATACAATTGTCATGTCTGACAAAATTTCTAATATTCCACATTGTTTGACTTTGACGCCATGAGTGGATCCCTTGAATGTCCAAATTAAAATATTTACTATGCTGAAATAAGCTTATTGCGATGAATAATAGCAGGATTACAAAAGATATGTTCTTTTTTTCTTTCAATACTTAATGATATAAATTTATTAACGCAACTCTCCTCCACCCACCTGTGCAAATTTCTTCCTTATCCGATCCCAAAATAGGGAATTTATTTATTTATTTTCTGAAAACTTAATGGACCTGGTGTATTGGAAAGCAGGTGGGGAGATTTTCAGGGTTGTTTTGTCATGATTTTTGCTTCTTTCAGGCAAAAATCCCGCCAAAACCAAAGATTTTTATGCTATTTCCCGGGGTTTTACCCCGGGTTATTGACATTAAACCCCATACGGGGTTTT
>CALCSX010000289.1 GCA_937894165.1 uncultured Saprospiraceae bacterium
TTATATGATATTTGCAGAAAAAAGAAAGTAGCGTGGAAAAAACCAATGATAATTCGATAAGTCTGAATAAATATATCAGTAATACCGGAATTTGCTCGAGAAGAGAGGCAGATGACATGATTTCAGAAGGGCGAGTCAGTTTGAATGGAATTATCGCTAGGCCGGGCAATAGAGTTTTTGAAGGAGATGAAGTCTTATTGGACGGTAATGCACTAAATGCGCCACCGGATGTTTTATACATCGCTTTCCATAAGCCTGTTGGCGTAGTATGTACCACAGATTTAAAAGAGAAGAAGAATATTATCTCCTACATCAATCATCCTCAGCGGCTTTTTCCCATCGGTAGGCTTGATAAGCCTTCAGAGGGCTTGATTTTCCTTACTAATGATGGTGATATCGTCAATAAAATCCTGCGCGCCGGAAATAATCACGAAAAAGAGTACATTGTTTCAGTCAAACAGCCCATTACCACAGAATTTTATGAAAAAATGAGTTCAGGAGTTCCGATTTTGGGAACGATGACACTACCATGCAAAGTGGTTCCTCTTTCCAACTTTAAATTTAGGATTACCCTTACGCAAGGCCTAAACAGGCAAATTAGAAGGATGTGTGAATATCTCAATTATGATGTGACCTCTTTGAAAAGAACCCGTATCATGAATGTAGAATTAGGTGATTTGCCTCTCGGCAAATGGCGGGAATTGAGTAAAGCTGAAATTGCCGGAATTATGAGTTTAGTCGAGAAATCATCTAAAACAGAGGAAGCTTCTCTCAAGAAGAAAAAGCGAAAGTAAGCCGACAGTCTTTTAACAACCCTTTACACTGAATTAACATAATACAATGTTTATGTGATGCATTTCTGGCTTAAATTGATAGGAAAGTGCTACCTTTGCAGAACAATATCCAACGAATTATGAGTGATGCAATTGAGCATGAATGCGGCATAGCATTCTTACGATTAAAGAAACCTCTCCAATTTTATCGAGAAAAGTATGGCACTCCGCTGTATGGTATTAATAAGATGCACATAATGATGCAGAAAATGAGGAATCGCGGGCAAGATGGAGCCGGTCTAGCCTCGATTAAAATTGGCATGGAGCCGGGACAAAGATACATTTCAAGAAAAAGAACAATTGGTCCTCAATATTTAAAGGATTTATTCGATGGCATTCATTCTCATTTTATAAACGAGCCTGATATTAATTCACTTTCAGATCAAGAATTGAAAGTAAAATATCCATACGTTGGGGAGGTGTATTTGGGTCATTTGCGCTATGGAACTCATGGAATCAATACCATTGAAGCGTGTCACCCTGTGTTGCGACAAAATAATTGGATTAGTAGAAATCTAATGCTGGCAGGGAATTTTAACCTTACGAATGTAGACGAAATGTTCGGCGAATTAGTGACTTTAGGTCAATATCCAAAGGAAGTTTCTGATACAGTTACTGTCCTTGAAAAAATCGGACATTTCTTGGACGACGAAGTACAACGCCTTTTCAACTGGTATAAACCTGATGGCTTCAGCAATCGTGAGATTAACGACATGATCTTCGACAATCTAAATGTTCAAAAAGTGGTGAATAAAGCTTCCAGAAAATTCGATGGGGGATACGTATTGGGTGGTTTGATCGGACATGGTGATGGCTTTATGATGAGGGATCCCAATGGAATAAGACCCGCATTTTGGTTTGAAGATGATGAAATAGTAGTAGCTGCTTCGGAAAGACCCGCTATCCAAACAGCTTTCAATATTCGGTATAAATTCATTCAAGAGCTCGAGCCGGGCAATGTTCTTGTGGTAAAGCATAATGGACAGGTAAAATTGGAACGTTTTACTGAAAAGAGACCTGTGACACCATGTTCTTTCGAGAGAATTTATTTTTCCAGAGGAAATGATAGGGATATTTATCTGGAACGTAAAAATTTAGGTAGAAAATTAGCGGATATTGTCTTGAAGGAAGTTGATTATGATTTCAAGCATACTGTTTTCTCCTATGTGCCCAATACTGCTGAGTCAGCCTTTTTTGGTCTGATAGAAGGTCTTGAAGCCAAGCTAAATGAAATTAAAATTGCACAAATCAATGCATTAGAAGATAAAAATGACACCGCTGAGGTGAAAAGAATCCTTGAAAAAAGTGCAAGAATTGAAAAATTAGTGGTCAAAGATGAGAAATTAAGAACTTTCATTGCCGATGATGCATCCAGAGGTGACTTAGTTTCTCACGTGTACGATGTGACTTATGGGATTGTCGAAAACGAAGTCGATACGATGGTTCTTATTGACGACTCGATTGTTAGAGGAACCACTTTACGAGACAGCATTTTGAGTATCGTAGCCAGATTGAATCCGAAGAAAATAATTGTAGTCTCATCTGCACCTCAGATTCGCTATCCTGATTGCTATGGCATCGATATGTCCAAGATGAAGAGCTTTATAGCTTTCGAAGCAATGTTGGAATTGTTGAAAGAAACGAAACAAGAGAACTTATTAGACGAGGTTTTCGAAAAATGTAAAGCGCAGGAAGATCTGCCATCCGAACATATCCAAAACTATGTAAAAGAGCTTTACGAGAGATTTGATTACGAAAGAATTTCTGAGAAAATCGGTGAATTGCTAACACCCCCCGGTATTAAACCTGAAGTTAAAATAATTTTCCAGACATTGGAAGGACTGCATGAAGCTTGCCCCAATCACAAAGGCGATTGGTATTTTTCAGGAGATTTCCCAACACCCGGCGGTCATAAAGTCGTCAATCGAGCATTTTTGAATTTTATGGAAGGTAAGGATGTAAGGGCTTATTAAAAATTATAAATTCAGAATAGTGGAATATCTTCGCTGGAATTCCTAAATGTTTCCCACGATAATTTTAGAACATCAACCCTGCTGTGAGATTCAGTCTCGAATTTCTGTAAATCCACTCAGCGGGGAAGAAATCTTCAAAATGCGCTTGACTATGTTGTACTGTGAATTCTAGTCCGGTTTTAAAAATTATACTACTTCCAAATCCAAAAAGCATTCCTGCACCAATGCCATATCTGATTCCACCCTTTGTTTGCAATAGACAATCACTGCATATACTATGTGCAAAAGTATATCCTAAATTGAAATTAATAAATGGTGTATTTAATTTAGGAAGAAGTATGGATTGATGGCCTATGGTGACCGGGTGTAATAAAGCATCATCATGAAGCTCTTGTAGCTCTACACCATAGGATGCAGTAAAAAAATGATGAAGGTGGTAGCGTCTTAAATATTTCACCTCTAAAGCCCAACTGTTGAAGATGATTTGACTAAAATTAGAACTGTTTCCGAAACCTAAATGCCCGGAAAATTGAAAGAAACCCTTCTCCTCTAAATTTAGAATATTAGGTCTTGAGAAACTAATATTGGTAATATTAATAGCTTCTTTATCGCTGTTTTGGAATACATCTTTTACATCCTTCATTTTTAAATAACTTTTATTCCCATTTCTGAGCTCGAGAAAGAAAGTGTCATTCTTGATTTCTAAGAGTTCCCCATAAATTGTAATTTTATTTTTGAGATAAAATATATCTTGGTATTTAATATCATCCTGTCCGAATAATGGTAAAGTGAATATCAAGCTAAGCAGTAGAACAAAAGAGCGCATTGAAAATTTCATAATTGATATTTGAATATTAATGAGTTTTCTACCTAAAATTGTACTCTCTCCAGGCCTTCTAGAAAATCAAGCCAATAGAAAACAATACTCGATTGCTACTAATTTGAGTCTCCCTTTGAAAGTGAGGTGCTTCAATGTATTCTTTACTTAATTGACGAACTAATTCTACACCTGTTTTGAACATCGTATTCTCCCCGGCACGAAAAAGCATTCCAATACCTGCACTTAATCTCAAACCTCCTGTAACATTTTCTGTAAAATTAGTGGAATTGCCAGTGAAATGTGCAAAACCGTAACCTATATTAGCATTTATAAAAGGTGTATTACCCTTTGTGTAAAGGATGGATTGATGTCCAATTGTCAAGGGGTGAAAAACAGTGTTGTAGTGATGTGTAACTATTTCAATGCCATAAGTTGCCGTGAGGAAATGATGTGGATGATATCGGCGCAAATATTTAATTTCCGAGGATAAGCTACCCGGTGCATAACTGAATGCAGAGGACATTTGAAAGAAATTTCTCTTTTCCCTTTCTAAAAGAATTCTTTTATAAATTGAACTGTAGCCGGAATTAGAAATATTTTCAATACCATATTGCCTTATATCTCTTATATCTTTCAACGTGAGGTAACTAGTTTTACCGTTCTCCAATTCTAAAAAGATCGTGTCACTCTTGATTTCTATAAGTTGTCCGTAAACGGTAGCAAAATTCTTTAAAGTAAATTTATCTTTATAATGATTTTCAGTCTGTGCTATTAAAGTTAATGTCACTGATGAAAATATTAGAGTATAAAATAAGCGTTGAAAACCTTTCATGATATTTACTTTTTAATGAGCCTAAATAGATTTATTAAGACATCCATTATTTTATCTTTTTGCTACAAAGAGGTTTTATCAGTTTTTGAATCATGGCCACCACATCTTCGTAAACTTCAGGACTGTATTTTTGTGTAAGTATTCGATCGTAATACAGAACTTCACGATTTTCTATATCGAAGGCGAATATTTGTATGTCTGAAAAAGGGCGTGTTGAAGGCCTTATGACGTCCTCCGGAATATATTCAGCCTCCTTCATTTTGTCCTCGGGTAAGGGATATTCCCCTTTGAAATTTACAAAAACGGCTAAAGTAGAATTGCCCAGAGCTGCTTTATATTTCGAGAAAATTTTTTCCAAAATAGCTTTTGTGAAGGTCTCCGAAGTATCCTGAATGGAGTAAACTAATGCCATTTCGTTCAAGTCCTGTGGCGAAAGAGGTAGATCTTTAGCTTCATAACATGCTCCAAGAGAATTTTTCGAGATCCTGGCTATTAAAGCAATATTCACCTTCTCTAGAGCGGGATCTCTTTTTTGTTGATCGAAATCATTCATATAATTTTCAACAAATGGAGAAAATATCACTACTCGTTCAGTCTGCTCTGTTAATAATTTAAAATCAGGACTATATTGTCCGGTCTTGCAGCCGGAAAACTGCAAAAGTATAATAAGAGGTAGAATCAAATAATTGACGATTTTATTTATCAAAAGTTATAAAGTTCATTATGTAAATAATGTAGAAGTAATATTTATAATACTTTCATTCCTGATAAAAGGTTGCCTGGGCAAAAAGATTATTATTAAATTTTTTATTAATTTTTGATTAATTTCTTACTCACAATGCCCTCCGTTGTATTGATGGTTAAGATATACATGCCCGGATTAAGGTTTGATATATTTAAAGGACTAGTAGGATTAATAAAATTAACAATTTTTTGACCGGCCATATTGGATATAGTAACAGATGTTAATTCACTTAAAAAATCATTAAATGAATAATTCAAAAGATCTCCGGCCGGGTTAGGAAAGATATCAATAGTAATATCTGTTGCGACTTGGTCTACAGTACTTGATGTTGGATTAATAAAGCTGAAAATAGTGCCATTAGGAATCATTCCTTCTAAATAGGCATCCTCTAAATTTATTGGACCTATAAATAATTCAGGTGAAGAGGGATCACCTGTTAAAACTAAAGCATTTTCTGACAACTCTTCCCAGTCGATATTATAGGCTGGATCAAATAAAACTAAGGGTCCGGTTCCAATGTCAAAAGAAAATTCCGGATAATTAACAGAACTCTCGCCGAAATGGATTTCGAAATTATTGGAACCTTCATATAGCCATAATTGAAAATTAGCAAAATCATTGGAAACACCATTTTCATCCAGCTCATCGTAAAACCCCACATTTTTCCATTCTACTTTTAATATTCTATTACCTTCCGCACCTACTAATAGGTAGGATATATTAGACTGAGACCCTAATGTTGGTTCGCCCAATACTATATCATATCCTCTGTCTATGATGTCAGCGCCAAAAGGTATCATAATAGGAAGTTCATCTTCGAAACTTAAAGTTAAAGCTATATCACTTCCTAATCCTGTAAGTAATAAATTTTCAGTTTGGAAATCAAAAAATTCAAAATCAAAGCCTATAGGAATTAAGTAGTCCGGATCATCCCAAGTCATATTTCCATTTAATGAAATACTACCTTCTAAATCTTCGTAAGATCCTTGTGCTACTTCAAAATTATACGATTGTGAATAAACATCGAAAAAACACATTGAAAGGAGACTGAAAAGTAAAATTCTTAAGTACATTATTTTAAATTTTAAGTGGGATAAACAAAATCACTAAATAGAATATTAATTCTTTAAAGATATGAAATTGTATTGATATTGACTTATGAGTTTTGAATTATTCATAAAGTAAATCTGTTAAATTTTCCCTCAACTTGCCCTTTAAATGAGCCATGTTTGAATAATTGGTTATATCTGTTTAGCACTCTTCGAAATTCGAGAATGGCTTTTTACAAGCATTACTTTGATTTTATAAAATTGTTGCTTTGAAGTAATACATTTATACCATAAAGAATTATTTCTTGATTAATTTCTTGCACGCAACGCCATCTTTAGTATAAAATTCTATAATATAAATACCCGGATGTAAAAATGAAATATCTATGGGGCTGGAAGGAAAAGCAATATTAAAAATTTCCTGACCGGACATACTCACGATTGCTAAAGACGATATTTCCATGGCTACATCAATAATTGAGAAATTCATCAAATCAACTGCCGGATTTGGAAATACTTTCATGGAGATATTAGGAGCTATTTGGTTTCGTGTACTAGAAGTAGATTTAATAAATCGGTAGATTGTACCATTTGGAACCATCCCATCTAAATATGCATCTTCTATATCTATAGGTCCAACGGAAAAATTAGGCGAAGCGGGATCACCATTTAAAACCATTGCATTTTCTGATAATACATCTTCAAATTCATCTAATTCCGGTTCAAATACGACTAGAGGTCCTGATTCTTCGTCAAAGGATAAGGCTGGGTAATTGATAGAACTTTCACCAAAATGTATTTCAAAATTATTGGATCCTTCATAAAGCCAAAATTGAAAATTGGCAAAATCGTTAGACTCTTCATTTTCTTCATATTCATAATAAAAACCTACATTATTCCACTCAATTTTTAATATTCTAGATCCTTCTAGACCTTCTAACTTATAAGAAATATTAGAAAGTGACTCTGGTGTTGGTTCGTAAATATCCATATCATATGCTCTATCAATAATATCACTGCCAAAAGGTACTAAAAGTGGAAAAATTCCGGCTGGTGCAAAAGTATTTGTTAGAGCTGCTCCTAGACCATAAAAATAAAGCTCATTTATCGATATATCAAAAAAATCAAATTCAAAACCAATAGGAATAATGTATTCCGGATCATCCCACGTCATATTCCCATTTAAAGAAATACTACCTTATAAATCGCTATAAGTGCCTTGAGAAACCTCAAAATTATATGTTTGAGATTGTACATTTGAAAAAATTAATAAAAAAAGGCTAAAAAGTAAAATTCTAGGGTACATAATTTGAAGTTTTTGAGTAAGAAAAGGTGTCTTTCTAAGCTAAGCTTTAATTATAATTTGGTATTTACTAATTTGATCTTTTAAAGATATGGAAATGTATTGATATTGTCTTATGATTTTTAGATTATTCAAAGTGTACATCTGTTAAATTTCCCTCCAATTTGCTCTTTAAAAAGCATGTTTGAAGAATTAGGTATATCTGTTTAGCACTCTTAGAAATTCGAGAATGGCTTTTTGACCATTTGCTATTTTTTAAATTCTAGAGTATCTCATAAAATATACTCTTGTCTACAGAAATTCGAGAACAGCCCCCTTCACTTCGCATTCCCCAAATTCGAGAATTCCCCATCTGATTTTTCCTTTCCCCTCGATTTTGAAATTTCTTTTAACTCATTTTGTCAAATTTGGCCGGATGACTTTTTTTATTCTCGAAATTCGAGAGAGTTTTTGGTTTGGGTTCGTTTTCCGAAATTCGAGAACCGACCTTCTTATTTTCCGTTCCCGAAATTCGAGAATTACCCCTCTGATTTTACTTTCTCCTCGATTTTTGAATTTCCTTTAAATCATGTTGACAATTTTGCCCTGATAACTTTTATTATTCTCGAATTTCGAGAGAATCTTTTGGTGGGAGTTCGTTTTCCGAAATTCGAGAACCGCCCCCTTTAATTCCCTATCTCGAAATTCGAGAAACCTCATTCTCCTTGTCCACCTAGATATTCCTCCCATTTTATCTCCCGGGTGAGGAATGTGGAGTGCTTGGTGCCGGCAATTTTAAACTTTTTTGCAAAAAAGTCCACTTTGTTCAGTCTCATTTTATGGAAATTCAAAATATTGCCGGCACGGTAGCGAAGCGAACCACGGAACACTCCGACGCTGACAGCCTTTTTTATTTCTCCTTGAAAGAAAAATTATCTCCTCCGATTTATACTTTTCTAAATCATAAATTAGGCTGTCAGTGGCACCCCCAAATAAAGATTTTCCTTCTTTAAATCATATGGATTCCCTTTAAACCTTTTGTATACTTTTTTGTATAAGTTAATGTATACTTTTTAGTATAATTAGAAAGTATACTTGTATATTTGCAGTCAAATTAAGAAAAAATATAGCATGAGTGATTCAATGGAAACCTTGCAGGAGCACACCAGAAGTGAATATAAGCACGGATGGGTGAGCGATTTCGAGTCAGATTCTTTACCGAAAGGTCTTAGTGAGGATGTGGTTCGATGGATATCTGCTAAGAAGAATGAGCCGGAATGGATGTTGGAATGGAGGTTAGAAGCATATCGTAAATGGTTGACAATGAAGGAGCCGCATTGGCCAAATGTCACTTACCCTAAAATCGATTATCAGGATATCATATATTTTTCCTCTCCTAAAAAACTTCTCAATAGCATTGATGAGGTTGACCCGGAATTGTTGGCCACATTTGAGAAATTGGGTGTACCTCTTAATGAGCAATTGGCTCTGGCGGGTGTAGCTGTGGATGCTGTTATCGATAGTGTCTCCGTCGCTACCACTTTCAAAGATACGCTGGCTAAACTGGGAATTATCTTCTGCTCCTTCAGCGAAGCAGTGATAGAACACCCTGAATTAGTGAGGAAATATCTGGGTTCTGTCGTGCCGGCCAATGACAATTATTTCGCAGCTTTAAACTCGGCGGTATTCAGTGACGGCTCTTTCTGTTTCATTCCGAAAGGGGTGAGATGTCCGATGGAGCTTTCGACATATTTTAGAATAAATGCTGCTAATACTGGGCAATTCGAAAGAACCCTGATCGTAGCTGAACCGGGATCTTACGTGAGTTATCTTGAAGGTTGCACTGCTCCGATGCGGGACGAAAACCAGTTGCACGCTGCCGTGGTAGAAATATTTGCCATGGAAGATGCACAGGTGAAATACAGCACCGTTCAAAACTGGTATCCGGGTGATAAGGATGGAAAAGGTGGTATCTATAATTTCGTTACAAAAAGAGGAATTTGCAGTGGTAATAGATCGAAAATCAGTTGGACGCAAGTCGAAACTGGTTCTTCTATCACATGGAAATATCCAAGTGTAATCCTTAAAGGGGATAATTCTATCGGTGAATTCTATTCAATCGCTGTGACCAATAACAGACAGCAAGCAGACACCGGAACCAAAATGATTCACCTCGGTAAAAACACAAAAAGTACGATTATATCAAAAGGTATTTCGGCCGGAAAAAGTCATAACAGTTACAGAGGCCTTGTAAAAATAGGCAAAAGGGCTGAAAATGCTCGGAATTTTTCCCAGTGTGATTCTTTATTGATGGGCGATAAATGTGGAGCACACACTTTCCCTTATATAGAAGTAGAAAACAAATCTGCGATGGTGGAGCATGAAGCAACGACATCAAAGATCGGTGAAGACCAACTTTTTTACTGCAAGCAGCGAGGATTGAGTGAGGAAGATGCAGTAAATATGATTGTGAACGGTTATTGTAAGGAGGTTTTCAATGAATTACCGATGGAATTCGCAGTGGAAGCTCAAAAATTGCTTGCCATAAGTCTTGAGGGAAGCGTAGGATAAAATAAAATTGATAATTAATAAGCTTATAGATATGTTGCAAATAAAAGACCTACGGGTCAATATCGGAGATGAAGAGATACTGAAAGGTATCAATTTAAATATCAAGCCGGGTGAGGTTCACGCTATAATGGGGCCTAATGGTTCAGGAAAAAGCACCTTGGGAAATGTGATTGCAGGAAGGGAGGAATACGAGATTACCGAAGGAAGCATTACTTACAAAGGGGAGGATCTTCTAGAAATGGAAGTTGATGAAAGAGCCATCGCCGGAATTTTCTTGAGTTTTCAATATCCGGTAGAAATTCCGGGTGTAAGTTGTTCCAACTTTATGAAGCAGATTTTGAATTCTGTAAGAAGAGGTCGCGGGCAGGAGGAAATGAGTCCAATCGATACTTTGAAATTCTTGAGAGAGAAGGTCAAAATGATGGATATGGATGAAAATATGTTGAAAAGATCTTTAAATGAAGGATTTTCAGGAGGGGAGAAGAAGCGGAATGAGATTTTGCAAATGGCGGTACTAGAACCTACGCTTGCGATTTTAGATGAAACAGATTCAGGACTCGATATCGATGCTTTGAAAGTGGTAGCTGATGGTGTCAATCACCTCAGAAGTCCGGAGAGATCTTTCATCGTGATTACGCATTATCAGCGTTTGCTGAATTATATAGTTCCAGATTATGTCCATGTTTTGTACAATGGAAGAATCGTGAAATCAGGTGACAAAAGCCTGGCATTTGAATTGGAAGAAAGAGGTTATGATTGGGTAAAGCAGGAAGCTGAGGAGGCGGTATAAGCTGTGTATTAAAATACTAAAAATAAAATTTTCGTGGTTGTATGTGACTAGTTTTCACCAACCTCAATATATAAAAGTGAAATTATGGCTATTGCAATAAAAGATCCGAGGGC
>CALCSX010000290.1 GCA_937894165.1 uncultured Saprospiraceae bacterium
CCGTTCGAAAATAGAATTTTCATTATAATTTAGGAGGGATTGACTTCGTCGATCCTAAAGGGGGGTGGCTACAAACTTCCTTAAACCTCCTTTCCTCCTACCGTCGGAAAGGGGTTTTTTGATACCCAAAACCCGTTCGAAAATAGAATTTTCATTATAATTTAGGAGGGATTGACTTCGTCGATCCCTAAAGGGGGTGGCTACAAACTTCCTTAAACCTCCTTTCCTCCTACCGTCGGAAAGGGTTTTTTGATGCCCAAAACCCGTTCGAAAATAGAATTTTCGCGGGTTTTGGGAATCAAAAAACCCCATGCTATTCGCATGGGGTTCAAGGAAGTTTGGCGGAGGAGGAGGGATTCGAACCCCCGATACGCTCTCACGTATGCCGGTTTTCAAGACCGGTGCATTCAACCGCTCTGCCACTCCTCCGATTCGACTCGGACGATGTTTTCGTTCGGGAATGCAAATGTACAGTAGTATCTATTATTTGTGAAATATTTACCTATTTATTTTCATTATAAGTCACATATTTTTTTGCTTGGCATTCCTCATAGACTTAATGATTTGAGAATGATTAAATTAAGATTTTCGCCCTCTAAAATAAAATGTTAGGTTTTAGCTTGCTCGGATTTAAATATCCACAGTCAATGTCAAGCTGCCTCCTAAACCCTCTCTAATGATCCGCATTAAAGTTGATAGTCGGATATCACTGGCATTATTTTCAATTCTAGAAATATAATTTTTTGTTGTTCCCACTCTCTCAGCTAGTTGCTCCTGCGTAAGATGTTGTTTTTTTCTAGCCTCTTGGATTAGCACACCAATTTTAAAAGTTTCCAATTCCTCTTGGAATTTATCTCGAGATTCTGTACCAATTTTTCCATATTGCTCATTCAAATGATCGTCAAAAGAGGTTATTCTTTTATCTATTTTCATAATATTCTTTTTTTAAACGTTCTGCCTTCTTAATTTCTTTAGAGGTGTCTTTTGTGACTTCTTTTGAAATCCACTTAATAGAATGATTAAATTTCCTTCATCGAAAAAACAGAATATGCGAAAAATTCCATCGCCGGCTATAATTCTCACCTCCCACAGACCATCTGTATTTGTAAGATGTTTTAAAAATTTTTCTGGAACGTACTGTGTTGTTTGAATAAACAATAAAATCCAGTCAATTTTCTTACGAACTGAAAGCGATTGTTTAATATAAAAATCGTTAAAGTGGTTCTCGAAAAAGCCTATTTCTCTTCTAAATTCCCTCAATTTAACTAAGTTTAATCATCAGTACAAAGTTACCTAAAAGGGTAACTATTTCCAAATTTTTTTTAAAGTTTCCCAAATAAGAACAGTAAACGAGAAGGAGTAAATAACAAGAGGCACTAAGAAAATTAGTTTTACAAAGCCTATATACAGTTTGCTGTAAGGATTTCCTAATAAAACCTTATCTTAGTCCTACATCTAAACCCTCATCCCCGCATGACCCCCTCCAAAATATCCAAATTCCTCTTCCTTACTCTCCTATTGCTCCTCTTTTTCTCCTGCGAGAATAAAAGAAAGCTCACTTTCGATGAGAAATACCAACTTGTCATTAACAAACAACATGTTTACCAAGGTGAAAACATATTTCAAGGGGGCAATTACATAGGAAGAGATAGTTTTGAGCGAATAATTGAGGAAAAAATTCCCATAGGACTCGATTTTTATGTCAATGACAGGGGTGACATAATAAAAATAGACGTAATAAATTTTACTGAGGAAGATTCAATTCTCATCGATAAAGTGAACGCTTACTTGAGAGGAGAATGTCAAGAAAACTTGCAATTTGGAGAGATGGAATGCGGTACCGACACTCTAGCCAAGTTCGACATCCGGTATGGTAAAGCCAATGACGGCGAAATGCTTGAATTGTCCAGAACCAAGAGAACGCATGTCGTCTTCCCACCATGCAGAAGAATGATTTACACTGCTACCCACCTGAGCCAAAACAAAGACACCCTCAGCAAAAGTAAGATCGGAATCACTAACCTCAACGAAAACTACGAGTTGGAATATATGGATCAGCGGATTTTGGAAATTGAATACCTGTTCACCCAGGAAGATAGGCTCCAATATAAAGACTACCTTCAAGAAGAAAATATGAATAAGCCATGGCTTTGCCGCGTCCAAGAAGGCTACGTAGAAAACGAAGAACGTTTCTGGATGCACCCCCCACGCGACAACCAATTTATCACTTTCGAGCTAGTTCCTTTCCCGGAAATTCGATTCCCCATCTTTGATGGCAAACGCTGGACGAGCAGCCTCAGTATCGGAGAAGGGTGGGGTAATTGGGCAGGGCTCTCACTCTACTCTGAATACGAAATGTCCGCCGATAAAGCCAAGAACAGCTGGATTATCAACGGCAAAGGCAAATTGTCGAATGGGGATACAACTTCCATCCGGATAAACTATCATGAGACGAAAGGAATAGTGGGAATGGAAATGAGTAATCATCGGGGGGAGTGGTTTTTGTTGGGGTTGGAGGAGTGATAGTCAATGAGGAAAAGTAAAAACTGGCTTTTTATAGCTATTAAAGCAAGAATATTGTAGAAATTGAGGAAATTCGGTATTTTGTGAGTTAAGACTTATGTACATATATCAAATAGTAGTAAATAGAAAAGGCTATTGACACAAATAAGAATTTTCTTCGAAAATAATGTTACCGTAAATTATGACAAAAGATTTAACTACATCAGATATACACCGAAAAAACATACTTAATAATCGCTATGCCTTGCAGGAAATAGAGAAGGAAGTAGCTTTTCCTGGTATTTTGTTTGAAGGTAACTTACGATATACTAAGAGACAAATAGCACAGTTCTATGTTATTGACGAAAGAACTGTAGAACGGTATCTGGAACAGCACGAAACGGAGTTCACCGGGAGCGGCTATGAAGTATTGAGTGGCCTACGACTAAAGTTCTTTAAAGAAGCATACGAGCAGTATTTTAAAGATTTATCAGACAGAAAGAGTACCGATTTTCCGTTCATGAATGATATAAGTTCCGAGACGAATGATAGGAACATCGACTATGGTACCGACATTCATGTCGCTACCATGGTCGATTCTATCAAAAAAACTTCTGTATTGGGCATTTTTAATTTTCGCGCATTCCTCAATATCGGTATGCTGCTGACTGAAAGTAACCGGGCAAAAGAGCTCAGAGCATTGATTTTGGATATTGTCATAGATACTATCAATGCAAAAATTGGCGGCAATACAAAGTACATCAACCAACGAGAAGAAGAATTTGTGCCTAGCGCTATCCGAGAGTTTAACTACCGTCAAACTTTTACCAATGCGTTGGATGATTGCATAGTTGACAATAAATGGAAATATTCACAATTTACCGATGCTGTATATAGATCCATTTTTCATGAAAATGCGAAAGAATACAAACAAATACTGAATCTAAAAGCGAAGGATTCAGCACGAGACACTATGTATTCAGAAGTGTTAGATTTAATAGCAGCATATGAAAATGGTTTTGCAGATTTCCTCTGCAATAAAAAAACAGAACTAGGAAGAAAGCTAAGCTTTTCAGAAGCTAAATTGATTTTCGACCAATTTGAAAAATTCCATGGAGCTGCTTTTCAACCACTTTTAGAAAAAGTAAGGACTCTGATGGCTAGTAGAGATATGGTTTTTAGAGATGCTTTACATGAAAAATTAAAGAACTATGTCACGCCTTTAACTTCCAATGAATTTGAGAAATTCTTAGGAGAGAAAAGTATGACCTTAGAAGAGCGCTTGAAAGAAAATATCGATGTTTTTAAAAGGCTAAAAGATAGGTAATATGGCATTCAATTATTTCAATAAGGAATATGCCATCAAAACACATGATTTTATAATCAATGAATCAGGCGGAGCTCATGGAGTGAATGATATAGGATTATTGGAAAGCGTATTGGAACATATCCAAAATGACTTGTACTATCCTGAATTTGAATCTAAGATTACCCATTTAGTTTTTTCAGTGAATAAAAATCATGCTTTCAGCGATGGAAACAAAAGAAGCAGCATTGCTTTAGGAGCCTATTACTTAGAGATTAATGGACTAGATTACTGCATTGATAGGTTTATCATTGAAATGGAAAATATTGCTGTGCATGTTGCTGATAACAGAATTGATAAGGATCTGCTTTTTGAAATCATTTTTTCACTTATCAATGAAAATGATTATAGCGAAGATTTAAAATTGAGAATTATTGATGTCACTTATGTTGAATAAACTTTGAAACAATAATGTGACGATATATCTAAGGCTAGGAAAAAGTAAATAAATAGTCCACTTCCCTCTCGCCAAAGGTAAACGCTGGACGAGCAACCTCAGCATCGGAGAAGGTTGGGGTAAATGGGCAGGGCTGTCACTCTACTCTGAATACGTAATGTCTGCCGATAAAGCCAAGAGCAGCTGGATAATCATCGCCATTGGCAAATTGTCGAATGGTGATTCAACCTCTATCCGAAATAACTATCATGAGACGAATGGAATTGTTGAAATGGAAATGAGGAATCACCGGGGGGAGTGGTTTTTATTGGGCTTTGAGGAGTGATAGTTTTAGCACACTCATTAAACTTATCTAAAAAACCGAATTATTTATTCCCTAAGTCTTCAGAACTATTGTTGTATCTTTTAGTGTTCTACTAAGATGAAAATACCTTTTCCATAAATATTACCATCATATTTAGATTTCTCTGCGCGTATCATCACCAATCTATCTAAAATAGCCGAGTTGAAATACGAAAATTCAAATATAAGAAAACTGCTTCTCTAGGTAAAATCGAAATCTTATAAGTTTTAACCAATATTTTGTAAGCGAATAGCTTCTGTTTAGTTGAAATTTGTGTCAAGATTTAAAACGAAACAAATGAAACATACTTATCAAATTCAAGGAATGACCTGTTCAGGTTGCCGCAGTAGAATAGAAAACACACTTTCAAAGGTGGAAGGGGTCACGAAAGTAATGGTAGATTTAGAAAAAGGGGAAGCCACTATTGAGATGGAAAATCATATTGCTATTGAAACTTTTCAAAATGTTTTAAAGAATGAACATGGACATTATAGCATTCACAATTTGGGAGAGCATAAACATACTCCTAAAACCAAGAAAGTAAAACCTATAGGGAACAAAAAAGGTACTTTTTATTGTCCTATGCGTTGCGAGGGTGATAAAACTTATGATAAACCCGGGGATTGTCCTGTTTGTGGAATGGATCTGGTAGAAGAAGTAAAGGTAGGTGCTACTTCGTCGGAACAATGGACTTGTCCGATGCATCCGGAAATTGTGAAAAACGAAGCAGGATCATGCCCTATTTGCGGGATGGATCTGGTGCCACTGGAAGCTGACCTTTCAGCCGAAGAGAAAACGTATAAAAAGTTATTAAGGAAGTTTTGGATAGCTTCTGTGTTTACAATTCCTATTTTTATAATTGCCATGAGTGAAATGGTTCCCAACAATCCATTATACGACGTTATGGAACAGAAGAATTGGAATTGGGTTCAATTTATACTATCCATTCCGGTAGTATTCTATGCCACCTGGATGTTTTTTGAGCGTGCCTATCGAAGTATTAAAACGTGGAACCTTAATATGTTTACGCTTATCGGAATCGGAGCAGGAGTAGCCTGGATTTTCAGTGTGATTGGGATGATATTCCCTGATTTGTTTCCTGCGCAATTTAAAACCCATTCAGGGGCGGTTCATGTATATTTTGAGGCAGCAACTGTAATATTAACTTTGGTTCTTTTGGGTCAATTATTAGAAGCTCGAGCTCATAGTAAAACGAATTCAGCTGTAAAAGAACTCTTGAAATTAGCTCCCAACAAAGCGATAAAAATAGTTAATGGAGAGGAAGTAGAAGTTACTATAGACAAGATTGAAGTAGGTGATATTCTAAAAGTAAAACCTGGTGATAAAATACCTGTAGATGGTGAAATTACCGAAGGGGAAACCACTGTTGATGAATCAATGATTACAGGCGAACCAATTCCTGTCAATAAAGTGAAAGGAGAAAAAGTAAGCAGTGGGACTATCAATGGCAATCAATCTTTTCTAATGGAAGCGAAAAAGGTAGGTAGTGAAACTTTGCTTTCTCAAATCATTCAAATGGTAAATGATGCCAGCAGAAGCCGAGCACCAATTCAAAATTTAGCAGATAAAGTATCCGGTTATTTTGTACCTGTAGTAGTGATTATTTCATTGATAACTTTTGTCATCTGGGCTATCTGGGGACCTGAACCGGCTTATGTATATGCCTTTGTCAATGCAATTGCCGTTTTAATCATTGCTTGCCCATGTGCGCTTGGCTTAGCTACACCTATGTCTGTAATGGTTGGCGTAGGAAAAGGGGCTCAAAATGGTGTGCTAATTAAGAATGCTGAAGCACTTGAAAAATTAGATAAAGTGGATACTTTAATTATTGATAAAACAGGAACAATCACAGAAGGGAAACCTACTGTAGAAAAAATAGGCGTATTTAATAATGATTATACAGTAGACGAAGCGCTTCAATTTACCGTGTCCTTAAATAACAATAGCGAACATCCATTGGCTGCAGCCACTGTGAAATACGGTAAAGAACAAAATACTGAAATTTTAAAATCTGAAAAATTTAGTGCAGTTACAGGCAAGGGCGTTGAAGCTACAATCTTAGGTAAAAAGGTAGCTTTGGGTAATCCAAAAATGATGGAGTATGGCCATGCGGAAATCACTTCGTCAATGCAGGAAGAAGCAAAAAAATATCAACAACAAGGTAAAACAGTATCCTATTTATCAGTCGACAAAGCGGTAGTAGGCTATGTTGTGATTGGGGATAAAATAAAAACTACCAGTGCCCAAGCTATCGCAAGCATCCAAGAAAAAGGTATTGAGGTAATAATGCTCACCGGAGATAATTTCGATACAGCAAAAGCCGTCGCTGAAGAGCTCAACTTGGCTGATTTCAAAGCCGGTATGCTTCCGGAAGATAAAATGAAAGAAGTGGAAAGGTTGCAGCAAGAAGGCAAAGTAGTAGCAATGGCAGGTGATGGCATAAACGATGCGCCGGCATTAGCAAAGAGTGATGTAGGGATAGCAATGGGCTCCGGAACTGATGTCGCTATTGAAAGTGCCACGATAACACTGATAAAAGGTGATTTACAAGGAATTCTAAAAGCCAAGAATTTGAGTCATTCAATCATGCGAAACATCAAGCAAAATCTGTTTTTTGCCCTCATTTACAATACATTGGGTATACCCATTGCAGCAGGTTTATTGTTTCCTTTCTTTGGCATCTTGCTGTCGCCTATGATTGCTGCACTAGCCATGAGTTTTAGCTCAGTGTCAGTGATTGTAAATGCTTTAAGACTAAGAACTATTGAAATTTAAAATGAAGGTAAAAATGAATATTCGAAATTCTATTTATATAAATTTGATGCAAATATTATTACTGATATTGATAGCTTCAAGTACATATGCACAGAAAGTGGTTCGATATGACCTATATGTCAAGGACACCCTAGTCAATTTTACAGGGAAGGAAAAACGAGCTATTGCTGTCAACGGACAAATCCCCATGCCAACCCTTACATTCACGCAAGGTGATACCGCAGAAATTTACGTCCACAATCGCCTAAAAGAAAGCACTTCAATGCACTGGCATGGTTTGTACTTACCCAATAAAGAAGATGGAGTACCTTTTTTGACATAAATGCCCATTGAGCCAAACACCACACATATTTACAGATTTAAAATTATTCAAAATGGAACGCATTGGTATCACAGCCACAGTGGACTTCAGGAACAAATAGGGATGTACGGTTCCATGATCTTAAAAAAACGTTCAGATGACCCAACATTTCGAATGGGAATTGATGATTTGCCTTCTGTTCCCCTCGTTTTAAGCGAGTGGACGGATTACAATCCCGAAAATGTTCATAGAATGTTGCATAATGCTACAGATTGGTTTGCCATTAAAAAAGGAACGACTCAAAGTTATGCCGAAGCTATTAAGCAAGGACATTTTAAAACGAAAATTAATAATGAATGGAAACGAATGCTGGCGATGGATGTAAGTGATGTCTATTATGACAAATTCCTTATCAATGGAACTTCGGAAAATCAACTTTCTCAATTCAACGCAGGTGATAAGGTGCGATTGCAAATATCCAATGGTGGCGCCTCTTCCTATTTTTGGCTAAGCTATGCGGGAGGGAAAATAACTGTAGTAGCCACTGACGGAAATGATGTAGAACCTGTAGAAGTAGATAGATTAATTATTGGAGTTTCAGAAACCTATGATGTAATCGTTGAAATTCCGGAACAAAATACATCTTATGAATTCTTAGTAACACCTGAAGATCGTACGAAATCAGCTTCAATATATATAGGTTCAGGTATCAAAAAATTTGCAAATCCCCTACCAAAATTAAAGTATTTTGAAGGGATGAAAATGATGAACGATATGATGAATATGGATGGCACATTGAATGATATGGGAATGAATATGTCGCTTCAGCAAATGGATATGAATTCGGTGATGTATCCTGAAATTACAAGCACATCACAACTTGACAAAATGAAGGAAATGCCCGAAAAGGACATGGATCATATGGACCATATGAATCATAGCCATTCTGAAGGATTCAATTCTGATATTGTTAGCCTCAATTATTCCATGTTAAAATCCCCAACCAAAACGGCATTACCAAAAGACGCACCTGTTAAAGAACTCGATTTTGAATTAACAGGAAATATGAACCGTTATGTTTGGAGCATGGACAATAAAGTGCTCGCAGAATCTGATAAAATCTACATTAAAAAGGGTGAAATCGTAAGAATAACCATGTACAATAATTCTATGATGCGTCATCCTATGCATTTGCACGGCCATGACTTTAGAGTCATTAATGGGCATGGAGATTATGCACCCATTAAAAATGTGCTGGACATAATGCCAATGGAAACCAATGTAATCGAATTTGAAGCAAATTTGGAAGGTGATTGGTTTTTTCATTGTCATATTCTATACCATATGATGGCCGGAATGAACCGTGTATTTAGTTATGAAAATCAAGAACCCAATCCCCTGTTACCGGATAAAGAATGGGCCTACAAAAAACTGCAAAGAGAGAGTAATCAATTACATTTTATGTTTCATAATGATTTTGCCAGCAACGGCAATGATGGAGAGATGAGGTTGCAAAATACACGTTGGAGTTTTGGGACAGAATGGCGATTGGGTTATAGCGATGAGCACGGATACGAATCAGAAACCCATATTGGAAGATATATAGGTAGAAATCAATGGATAATACCGTTTATTGGTTTTGATTTGCGGTATAGAAAACAACACGGTGATTTTGAAACGAATTTATTTGGGCAGACAAATACCAAAGACAAACGAACACAATTTAGTGTAGGATTGGCTTACACTTTACCCATGTTGCTGATTTTACAAGCTGAGGTCTATCATGATGGAAATGTGAGAGTGCAACTAATGCGAGAGGATATTCCCATTTCCAGAAGAATACGTGCTGCATTTATGCTAAATACTGACAAAGAATATATGTTTGGTCTTAACTATATAGTCACTAAAAATATAGGGTTTAGAACACATTATGACAGTGATATGGGATTTGGGCTTGGAATTACATTTACTTATTAATGGATTGGAAACTAGATACATACGATGAACGAAATAATATACCATTAAACCATGTCAAACAAACCTATTTTCACCATCCTCCCTACCACTAATTCCGATATTGATGATATTTTCCAACTCTTTGACAGTGTTATCAAGCTTCAGAGAAATAGTTCTCATAAAGTTTGGGAGGAGATTGACAGAGAGGCATTAATAAGAGTATTGAGAACGGACTTCAATATAAAATCATAGTTGATAATAGTATTTTTTGCGTTTTTAGCCTACAGTTAAGTGACCCGTTCATTTTGGGGGGCCAAGGATCAAAATGACGCTATTTACCTGCACAGAATCGTTGCCAATCCGGATTCTCCGGTAAAAAAAATATTCAGCAAGGTCCTTGATTGGGCCTTAGATTATGCGATGAAACATCAGCTTAAATATATCAGGATGGATACTTGGGCAGAGAATACACAACTCATCAATTACTACAAATCCTATGGATTTTCATTTGTTGAGAATTTCAAAACCGGGGATAACAATGAACTGCCTATTCAAAATAGAAACTTGAATGTTGCATTATTGCAATTAGAAGTAATATCAAAGTAATATTATTAGAATTTAAAATAATAAAAACAACCTATGAACCATAATTCAGAATTAAAAACCCTCCCCTCTCCCTTCGCTCAAACCTATTTCCATGGGACAAAAGCAGATCTTAAACTCGGAGATGTCATTGCCGTTGGTTACAAAACAAACTTTAATGGATCCCGGAATGCAAAATACATTTTCCTGACAGCAACATTAGACGCTGCCATTTGGGGAGCTGAACTTGCCTTTGGGGATGGTCGAGAGAGAATTTATGTGGTAGAGCCTACAGGTGAGATTGAAGATGATCCGGATCTGACGGACAGGAAGTTACCCGGTAATCCCACTAAATCATATCGGTCAATTCATCCCTTTATTGTGGTGGGGGAAGTGACTGTCTGGCAAAATCATCCACCGGAACAGGTGGCAGCAATGAAAGATGTGTTGGCTAAGCTAAGAGAAGATGGAATTAATTCTTTGAATTATGAATAATATTTGATCTTTAAAAAATAAATTTACCCACTATCTTTACAAAAATTAAAATAAACAATAAAAGACTCGCTGATAAGAAACTTCCAAAGACAAGGCTTTCGAAGTATTTGAATCCAAGGATTTTATAAACATAAATGACTGATTCAAATACGAGAGTAACGCAGTATTTGGAGGTTTCTTGCGGCGATTTAAAAAACTCACCTTATACCTATGAGAAAAATAATAGCGTCCATCAACATAACCCTCGACGGATTTTGTGAT
>CALCSX010000291.1 GCA_937894165.1 uncultured Saprospiraceae bacterium
CATCGAACGCCATTGGAAGCTTAGCATTCTCTTCTCAATGCGTGTACCTTTGGGGTCCGCTCTTTCAATGCCCAGCGTCTTTAATAAATAATCTGAAGTTTGGTTTTTATTTTTTCCTTCAAGCTCATTTTTATGGGTTTCGGTAAAAATATCAGGATAAAACTCTTTTTGTACCCTCCAAATCCGATCGAATTCAGCAATCAGATCGGATCTGTAGAAATCCGGTAAAATTTTTGTTTGTTTTTCAATCAATCCAGCCAGATACTGTCCCGGGGTTATATTTTCGTCCTGCAACTTCCTGGCTAACTTCATGCCATCTATCAGGTTCCCATCTTCATCACCTTTCACCTTTCGGTTGCTCTTATACCCTCGTTTTTTATTGATCATCAACAAGACCCTTACAAATTCTTCTTTGGTTATTTGTTCATCCACTGCCCTGGCTCGCAATACGTAACTTTCATGGGTGGTATGTTTACCCTCTTCGGTCAATGAGGTATTGTCATCTATGAACCCCAATTCTTTGAATATGGCGATAATCTTATCTCGTCTCAATTGATACCGATCCAAATTCCTTCTCATCCCACGATACCTTCGCCTTGCTACGTTGGTGGACACATCCCTGCCAGACTCAAATTCATTTTGCTCATCGCTTGAGAGAGGTATTACCCGTACCCCAGCTCGTATAATAGCAGAAGTTTCGTCGGCGTTTTCAGCCTCCTGTACAAATGCCCAGCCAATAGATGTCGTTCCGAGGTCAAAACCTAATATTTTTTTCATTTCTTTCAGGTTTTTTTTATTAATCGAAATTTATTCTTTATTTTGCCTTCAAATTTTGAAGCTATTCACAATAAGGATTATTCCGTTGTGAAAACATCTAGTTCCTCGTCTATCTACGGGGATTTTTTTTGCCCTCAATTCTCGCTTTCTCCTTCATCTTAGAATTTATACTTTTGAGATAGGCTACTATCTCTTTTTGATTTCGGATCACCTCATCGATTCTGAACATCCATGCTCCAAAAAGACGGGTGATGAATACCAATATTATGATTATCCCTATAAATATTAATATACTAATCAGTTCCATAATGAAATTTTATATTCTGTGAAAAATTAATAAAAACGCACACATAAGAATCATATAATGAATTATTCAATTCATTACCCGAAACTACGATTTGACCATTTTACAATGACCACTTATAAGAAAAGCACAATAAAAAGTTGATGTTGATAGGGCAATATAAATACTTTGTAATAAATATCCCAACTTTCCCCCAAAATAAACTGAAATTAAATTACCTCCAAAATATTATCAAGGGATTTTATGGAATTGCAATATGTCATTGGTGGAAGTGTATAGCATTGGCATGATGAGTTGATGGATGCCGAAGACAAAACTGTTCGCAACTTTGGCTAAAAGAAAGATCGAAGCAGTAACATACTCAGAAATAATTTCGTAAATTTGTAATATGTTAGAGAAAAATCTTTACATAATTGCAGGTTGTAACGGGGCGGGAAAAACAACTGCTTCATTTACAATTTTACCAGAAATTATTAATTGTAAAGAGTTTATAAATGCTGATGAGATTGCACGAGGATTATCACCATTTCAACCCCAAAAAGTTGCTTTTGAGTCAGGTCGAATAATGCTGAAAAGAATAGATGACCTATTAAATGAAAACGAAAGTTTTGCTTTTGAAACGACATTATCAACTAAGAGTTATAAAAATAAAATTTTAAATGCCAAAGAAAAAGGATATAATGTTACTCTTTTATTTTTTTGGTTACAGAATATTGATTTAGCAAAGGAGCGTGTAAAAATAAGAGTTTCGGAAGGAGGTCATAATATTGAACCCGATATTATAGCGAGGCGTTATAAAAATGGTATAAAAAACCTATTTAAAATTTATCTTCCAATAGTTGATGGCGCATTATTATTTGACAATTCAGTAGGAAAACATGAAATTATAGCATTTAAAACAATTGACGGATATTTAAATATTATTGACAAACAAAAATTTAATCAACTTAAAGCATATGACAACAGTTGAAAAACAGATAGAACTTAAAGATAAAATTCTTAAGGGTCTTGAATTAGTTTACGAAAGACTTATTGAATTTAAAAAGTTGAAAAACACAGAACTTGTGGTAATGAGAGATAATAAAATCGTCAGAATAAAGCCGGAGTGATGATAAAATAGTTTTTCACATTTCTTGTAGCAAGTACTTCATTATAAACGTCCTACTCATTTAGGAAAACTTTCCAAAAAGCTCCTTACAGCAGAGAATGTAATTACTTCAGTCTCGAAGTGATCGGAGGCGGCGCAGATCTGATCGTCATCGGCATTGAGTTGTTTAAGGATGTTTAGAAGGTGCATTTTCATGTGACCTTTTTGGATGCCGATGGTGACGAGGGAGCGGAGGGCGGCGAAATTTTGTGCCAGGCCGACTGCAGCGATGATTTGCATTAATTCTTCGGCGGAGGGCTTGCCTAAGATGTCGAGAGAGAGTTTGGCGAGGGGGTGTAATGTGGTCAAGCCACCCACTGTGCCAACCGCAAGAGGAAGGTCGAGCCAAAAACGGAAGATATCACCTTCCAGACTACAATGACTTAGGCTGGAATAGCTACCTGAATGGGCAGCGTAAGCATGTCCGCAGGCTTCGATAGCTCGGAAGTCATTCCCGGTGGCGATGACGACAGCATCAATACCATTATAGATACCTTTGTTGTGGGTGGTGGCGCGATAGGTGTCTATTTCGGCGATGCGGACAGCTTTATGGAATTTTTCAGCGAAAACACGAGCGTCAGTGCCGTTAATACAACCTAATTCTTCAATATTGCAGCTTACTTCAGCACGCACCATGCATTCAGGGGTGTAATTTGATAAAATGGCCATGATTATTTCTACTGAATGCAAATGAGCCGGAAGATGAACCTGGTTAGAGAAAAAGTCCTTGATGGTATCTGCGAAATGCTCGAGGAGGGTGTTGATAAAGTTGGCACCCATGCTGTCGCAGGTGTCGAATTGTGCTTTGAGCTGGTAATAATGTGGTTCCTCCGGAAATTCGAGAATTTGAAAGTCCAGGATGCCTCCTCCCCTATTTCTCATATTGGTGGTGAGGTGTTCGGATTCGAGTCTGAGACGTTTAATTAAATCCGGAAAAAGTTCTTGCAGTTGAGCAAATTCTCCCATCCAGGTAAAGTGCACCTGCCCTTCTTTCTTCATCGCGATGGTGGTCACTGAAATTCCACCTCTTTCCTTCCAAAATTTGGCGGCACTGGAGGCGGCAGCGACCACTGAACTTTCTTCGATTACCATTGGGATGATATAGTCCTTCTTATTTATTAGAAAATGGGGGGCGATGCCAAAGGGAAGGGGATAATTAGAAAGGGTGTTTTCACTAAAGCTGTCGAGAAGATCCTGTGTGGATTCATCTTTGTAAGTAAATTGGCGCAGCAAAGCAATAGTGTCCTCAGATCGGCCGGCAATTTTCTCTGCGAGCCACTGAATTTTTTCATCTTTGCTAAGTTTAGAAAACCCTTTATCCATTTTCAATAATTAGATAATCAATTTTATTTTACTTTCAAGAAATTCTCGGCTAAGCGATAGCCATCTATCTGACGACGGACATAATCCCTCAGACTATCGTAATCTTTGCGGGCGTGCAGTAAAAAACCTGATGCCTGACCGTAGACCGCATTTATTTTAGATTTATTGATGAGGTAATATCCATCCAGAAAATTGCTGACGCCTCCTGAAATGATCAATTGTCTGCATTTGATAAATTCAGATTTGTTGAAGATATCATTACAAAAGGCAACCATTTCTTGGGCTGTGTGTCCCAAATTAGCTAATGCATAATAAGTTTTCAGTTCTTCCTCCTGTGCCCGCAACAATTCCAAAAGAGCAAAATTAGTCCCCCCAAAAGCTCCGAATTCGATAGCTTCGATAGGCAGTGAAAGTAATTCTTTAAGGCTTTCAGGCCCGAAACCTTGCCCTACCTCCTTTACGATTATTTTGAGATCTGAAATTCGGAGGACTTCTCGAATGGTTTCCAGAGGCGAAACTTGAAACCTGTCTCCTTCCGGCTGCAGCCATTCTTGGAGAGGATTAATGTGAATAATCAATCCATCTGCTCTCAATTTCCGAACCATAGCTTCAGCTTTGTCGAAGGCATCAGCGGCTAGAAGTTGTTCGACCTGTGCTACTCCGAGGTTGGCGAAGAGCGGGAAGTCACCTATATCATCTTTGACATTGAAATCCGGAAAATATTCGTCAGAATCTAGTAAGCTGCGACAAGAGCCGAGCCCCATTCCCATTCCGAATTCTCCGCAAGCTCTGGCCAAATTTTTGTTGATGGTTCGAGCGAGGGCTGTACCGCCTGTCATGCTGCTCACCCATATGGGGTTATTGAGTTGGAAGGAGGCGAAGGAGTATTTTTTTTCGGAATTATTGGGGTGCGCTGCGAGGAGAGGTTCGTAGTAGAACCTGGGATCATTGAGGGTAGTTTTGGATTGGAATGCCAATTCTATATGATCTGATTTTCTGGAAGAAGTTTGTTTTGACATCTTTTTGGTTATTTCCAGCCTTGTGCTTGTAATTTGAATTTATTATCGTTTTTGGTAATTACATGCAATCCTTCTTCAGGTGCGGTGCAATAACCAATCACACTTACATCTTCAATATCTCTTAGTTTTTCAAATTCGGATTGAGGAACGGTAAACAAAATTTCATAATCTTCGCCACCACTCAAAGCAACCGTCAAAGGTTCAAAATTAAATTCTTCGCATAAATTAATCGTTTGTGGATCCATC